>CAZIJM010000042.1:0-9881 GCA_964539695.1 uncultured Methanomassiliicoccales archaeon
GTCTGTCCGAGGTCTGAAGGGAAAAGTCGACGCCCCGGAGGAGGCGTCGACCGATGGCGAATACCGGACCCGCAGCTGAAGAAAAATATGGAGCTGATGGAAAGGCTGAATCTGTCCAAACTGAAGCCTAAACTGCCCCCGAAGAAGAGGGGGAGGCTGAAGAAAGTGCTTGAGGAGCCAAAGATTAAGATGCCCCGCAGACATTTGAAGAAGGCGTCTCAAGATGAGCGCTTAATACTGTGATAAGGAGAATTTCTGATAAATCATATTTTATTTTTTATTAGATCCTAACTTCGGCCCACACCATGGCAATTAGTATAAATTATATTCAATACGACTTCACTAATATTTGTATTTATCAAATATTTTATATAATATAAAATAACACGTATACATTTCTACGAAATAGCGGTTTAAAGCTAATTCATAAAGTCATCATTCGACGGATTGAATGGGTTGAATTGTGTCGGCGAATTATGCAAGGTGTTTTTTTAACCCGAAATTAATATAATTGTGCTCACAATGGGGTAAAACGATAGCATAAGGTCATTTACTACGTTCGACTTGTGCATCAGCACTTCCCACGGGGGAGTGAACTATCAGCTGTAAGTTCCGGTCATACAGTCAAAGGAAGGTATTGCCAATGTGGGAGATGAAAGAGATCAGAGAGCTGAAAGAGGGAAGGTACGTCAATATCGACGATGAACCCTGCAAGATCGTTAAGATCACGACGTCCAAACCTGGGAAGCACGGGTCTGCCAAAGCGAACGTCGATGCCGTTAGCATCTTCACTGGAGCGAAAAAATCGATCGTCGGGCCCGTCAGCACCAAGGTGCAGGTCCCCATGATCGACAAGAGGAAGGGACAGGTCCTTTCCGTCTCGGGCAACGAGGCCATGATCATGGACCTCGAGACCTTCGAGCAGATCTCCATCGAGATTAACCCCGACCATGAGCAACCCGTCGAGGAGGGAGGGGAGCTCCTGTACTTTGTCGCGATGGGCAGATACAAGATTATGTGAGGTTAGGAAACCAATGTCGTATGGGATCGGCTACGCCGGCGCTGAGTCCAATTACAACGATGCCGATGTCGTGATATTCGGAATCCCGTACGACCATACCTCTTGCTTCAAGACGGGAGCCAGAGAAGCCCCTACCGCTGTTAGGCGGGCTTCCTACAATTTTGAGGAGATACACTTCGAGCATGGCGTGTACCAACCCGGGCTGAATGTGTATGACTACGGCAACTGCGATGACTTTGTCTTACCCGAAGACATGTTTGCTGAGGTGGACTTTGTTGTCGGTCCGGCCATAAGGGACGGGAAATTCACAATTGCAATCGGAGGAGAGCACTCTGTTAACATCCCCATTGTCAGGAACTTCGACTCCGACGACATCGCGCTCATATCCATCGATGCTCACCTGGATTCCAGGGACAAGTATCTTGGGACCCCTAATAGCCACGCTTGCATCACCCGCAGGGCCGCAGAGTACCTGGGGCTCGAAAACGTGTTCGTGCTTGGCGCCAGGGCCATAGGGGCCGAGGAACTAGACAGGGACGACGTGGTCCCGTTCATCAGCTCTTACGACATCATGGAGAAGGGCATCGAGTGGGCGATAAAAAGGGCCCTGGAGAGTGTCAGGAATGAGAGGATCTACCTTACCCTTGACATCGATGGTATCGACCCGGCCTTTGCGCCCGGGACCGGCACTCCGGAGCCCTTCGGGCTCATGCCCATGGACGTAAAGAAGGTCATTAACATCATCGGGGATAAGCTCGCAGGGTTTGACGTCGTGGAGGTCTGCCCTCCTGCGGACCCCGCTGGAATCACATCGATCCTCGCCGCCAGATACGTAAACGAGGTCATGTCAATCTATGCCAAGAGCCTTAAGCGTTGACCGCTGAAATGGTTAGACGTTCTACCCAGCCAGGAACCTCTCAGTCTCGGACCTATACACGTTAGTCCTCTTCCATGCGGTATCGGCGTTCTCGGACTTCGAATATATCTTGAAAAACTCCTCCGTAGTTGAGGGTCTGAAGAGGATCATCTGTCGTCGAAGTAAATTTTCATTCCGTCGACGGTCTTGGAGCGCCTCTCGTCTACCCTATTTGTGAAGTAATCCAGGAGTTTCGGCTTTATCCTGTTCGGGTAGGGTACGTTGCGTTTGACGTCGTAGTATTTGTTAAAGACTTCGACTTGCTCAGTAGAGGACTGTCCTTCGCTATGCGCTCTAACATCTTCGCCAACACCATAATCCTGTCCTTGTACATCTGCAGCTCCGGAAAGACCAGCCCGCCGTTCTCCTCGCTGCCAAACATGACGATATTTTTCTCCATCTTACTCATGACCGTATGGGACCCGACGGCGGTGTACTTCAGAAGTCCTCTGGACAACTTCACAAGTCCTTCAGAGTGGACAAGCTCACGGGCGGGATTACTTTACTTTTGCGCCTGAAGAGCTCCGTGCGGCGATTAGAGCCAGATCGATGTCGCCGATAACGTAGTCATCCCTGCCTATGATGAAGATGGCCCTGTCATCGTTGGCATTATAGGCTGCGCCAAAGTTGGTCCCCGTCTGCCCGACAAGCGCGATGAGCAGCTGGAGGTCTTTCTACGTGTACTCACTAGACCTGCTTGGGCTCTCGCTCTAGAGGTCGGCGTTGATGGTGAAAGTCCTCATACCCAGTATTCTCAGAAATAGGGGGTGGACATGCAAGCGGCCTCATTGGCGCAGTTCGCGCAGATGGTTAGGCCCGCGAAGTGAATGACCTCCGCATCCACTCGAGACAGTACGACTGATGCGTGCTGGACCATCGCCCCGGTGTCATGGACCATCCTATCGGTCTCCTCCGGGGGACGGCAGAGTGCCAACGGAGCAAGAGCTCTCGATGGACATTTCATCTTTGCAAACGATCTCACTTCGTTCTCCTTGATGAATTTGAACCCGTTGTGTTCCGGGGGATTGTGGGAGGTGACAATCACCACCCGCCGATGGCGTTCCCGTGAGACCTTACGTAGTATTGGAATATAGTAGTGGGCAAGACATCAGGTCCATGACGTCTGAGTCGGATGCCACGATCTCCGCCGTAAATACGCTCCTCAGCACGTCTGTGGGGTCGCAGGCGTCCGTGGCCACAACTATGCGTTTTCCGTAGGACCTGCTGATACGCGGGGTCACCTCTGGGGAGAGCTTCTTGTTGGTGGTTCTCCTGACACCGTTTGTTCTGAAGGGCGTCATGCCAGCTTTAGACCCTCTTCGCGCAGAAAAAGATGTTTATGGTCTCGATATAGCCCTTGCAGGTGTCAGCGGTTTTCTCCAGGGAGTCTGGGATCCTTATCGTCAGGATGACGCCCCTGTAGTCCATGTCAGACAGGAGGATCTCCTTCGTTACGGACATGTAGGTCTCGTCGATCCTGCGTTCTTGATCCTTCATGCCGGCGATGCTCTCGCTGCCTGTGTCCAATATCTTGATGGCGTTTAGCAGCCCGTTGAATTCTGACCCCAGGTCGAAAACGGTGAACAATAGCACGTTCCAGACTCTCAGCAGTATGATCAATCCGGTATCGATGACCAGTTGTATGTGAATGGCGGCCTTTTGCACAAGTTAGCTATGCTATCCATTTTCTTAACGAAGTGCATGAAGTCCTCTCTCCTGCGGCCCCAGTTCGTCTATATTCATCTGGTTGCATAGACAGTCCTTCAGGGCTTTAGCTTTGTATTCAGAGGTATACAACCTTTCTATAACCTTCAGCGCGCCTTAGGATTTGAGATCTCTATGCAGCATATGGCCGTGTTCAGCCCAGTCATGCAATCAAGTAGGAGATTGACGGATTACCGCCAGCCTCCCAATTTATTATTTCGCGGTATCACCGCTCATGGTCACTGTCGGTGATTATTTTTCGTATTGAATAGTCATCTATTTTTACTGTCAACTTCCTCTTATTATTTTTCACAAAGTCCGTAATTAGAACAGTTGATTTTGTAGATATCCTCGCTATTCGTACAAATATTTACGAATTTTGTAAAAATAATACATTGTTTCCTACTGATTCAATAAAAATACGATAATCGTTTAACTTTCATTGTACATCTTTGGGTTATTAAGCAATAATCAGTCGAGTGACGTGCATGGGCCTTGGGGCGCCTTGCCCACGTGGATAATTTGAAATATGACGGGCACCATAACCGCGGTGCTGTGCCGGTGGAGGGGCGCGATCCATGAACGTCATGAGCACGGGACAGCGCACAGTGACCCGTTTCCCATTCTGTGGGGCTCCTGCGAGAGCTGGCGGCGCGTCGCCGCGGCAATGACCGGAGGCCAACGTCGGGCCCGACACACACCTCCTGCGTAAGTCAGTGCCCAGAGGTCGGCGTAACTACCGGACGATGAACAGGCATGTTAACGCACGGGGGACATCTCTCTCCATCAGATGTACATTCTGATTTTTCTGAGCTCGTGCTTCATGCCATCCTTGTCCGGGAACTTAGATAGGGGCTCGTCGTACTTCTCGCACTTGCGCGATTGGTCGGGCTTAAACCCTGTATCAGCGTACGCGAACTGAGCGTAAAGGCAACAATCCACTACCTCATTCGGAACCTTCCTAGTGTCTAGGATATTACCACGACCTTATCAACACGCTTGCTCAGCCTATCGCCAGGCTCTTAATCTCGGAGCCTATCCTATGAACAGATTTGGGTCTCTGGTCACCAGGACCATGTTGATTAACCTCTCTTAGGATTCCTCCAAGTCCCTGCGATTGCTTACAGAGTTACCAAGGCCCCTGAATCTACGGATGAACACCAGCTACTTGCACTTTATGAAATTCGGAAAGGTTATCTACCCGAGGACCGAGTCGAAGCACAGAGCAACCCAGTCGTCCTTTGTTTTATTGTACGTGTACGAAGCTATCACATCCTCGGGGGCATCAGACAAGTAGTCGTTGATCTCGAGGGAGATCCGCCTGTAGGAGTGTGTCCACTCGATCTTGAAATTGTGGAACGGGGTGAACTCGACTTGGACGTCGTTGTATCCGTTTCTCATACCGGCCATCAAGAAGATGGTCGTCAGTGTCTGGTTGTTCCCATCTTGTCTTTTACGGTAAGACCGTGGCTACAAGATCCGGGGCGAGAGATAAACAAGGTACTGTGCAGTCACTCGGGTAGTTCCCATTATTTACCGCACACCGTGATACCCATGCATGGAGCAAGACCCAAAGATGATCAGGAAGACGGAGAGGGTGCTGGAGGTAACCCGTGAGAAGTACGGGTTCATCCCGGTGGTGAACCAGGTGCTAAGCGAGAGACCGGACATGTTCCTGCCCATGGCGGAAGTGAGCCGTGTCCTGTTGGAAGGGGATGGTGCCATTGCTAGGAAAGACAGATTCCTGTGCGCCGTGGCGGCAGCGTCCGCACTGGGCGGGGAACATTGCTTGAGAGTACAGTCCAGGCACGCTGTGGAGGCTGGTGCTACTAGAGACGAGTTGCTAGAGGCAATGACTATTGGTTCGTACATGGCTATGACCCGTTCCCAATCCTATGCCTATAGGGCGTTCGCCAAAATCTTCGACGTAGATTTAGATACCTTTTGAGCGGTATGTAACGAGGTATACGACCATATTCCTGTGGAATCTGTTCTAACTATGAATTTTGGAACAACAGTGAGAGAAAGTCGACACTACAAATAGACGATTGTCGTTCAAGGTGAAATAGTCACCGACAGTGACTGTTTCGTGGTATCACCGCTCATAGTCACTGTCGGTGACGGCCGCATGCAGCCGTCCCGAGCATAGCTCACGTTGACCAATAACGAAAGCAAAAAGCATGTCCGTTGTCAGATGTATTTTTCGATGTTGATCAGACTGGCTAAAACCTGTAGATCGGATACTCCATGCCGATCGTCTGATGAGGCCGATCTGTGTTGTAGAACTCCATTCATCTGGCTACGGTTTCCCTCACCTCCTCGATGGTCTTCATAGAACTAAAGTTCCCCAGCTCTTTGATGACGGTCCCGTGAGATATCTCTATTTTTCCCTACGCCTGGGGATGGCGGACCCTGCCCATGGTGTGCTAGATTTTGTTCTTCGTGCACCATCTGTCTAGTTTCAATCTCTTCTATCTCATTGGTGACCAGTAGAATTCGGACCTATGGTCCGAAAGAATCTCCATCGGCTTATTGTACTAGTTTACGATGCTCTGCATCGGTCTAATAACGTCATCCGTCGACTGGCAGTTTGAGATGGATAGACGAGGATACACTGCGAATAGTTGTCCAGGATTTATATCGAGTAAACGCCGTTTAGCTATCTCTTGTAGTGATCTGGAGCAGGTCGAGGCTCAGAGCACGTTTGAATTATCCGTAGGTCATGTCTCTACGGCGTCAGGAGGTCTTTGAAGAGATCTTCTCGGCGCCATATCTTGTTAATGGTGGAACAGACCATGCGAATTTCATGCTTCTCCCACAGCTTCTTCTGGAATTTTTAAGAGCGAACTTCTGGTATTCCTTCGTGTTGCATGTGTTCACGAACTATGCGATTAGACGTAACATTTAAATAGTGAATCCATCATCGTGTCAGGGGTAGCCACAATAATGAAGCCTCTCAACGTCCTTAGTCAGGTGGTCGGAAAGAACGTCATGGTTAAGTTCAAGGGTAAGATGGAGTACCGCGGCGTCTTGGACGGATATGATCCTATATGAACGCAATGCTCCGGATTGTGTAGATTTACTGCGAAGGGCAGCTCTCTAGGAGGTTCAGCGTTGTGATTGTCCGCGGAGACAACGTAGTTTACATTTCACCATAAGAGGAATGATTGATCATGGGAAAAGGAACACCAGCACAGGGAAGGCACAATAAGTTCAAGACGCACATCCCCTGCCGTAGGTGCGGCAAACGCTCATATCATGCTAGGATGGGCATCTGTGCCTCTTGCGGATATGGCAAGACTGCAACCATCAGGTCTTACAACTGGGCTAAGATCCGCGACTAAGGCGATTGCATGGCAGGGCCGGAGCACAGTTGCGGTGTAGTCGGTATAAACGCCAATTTCGACGTCGCCTCATCGCTGCATACGGCTTTAATGATTATACAGCATCGCGGCCAGGAAAGCGCGGGGATTTCGGTTTTCAACGGGAGCACATTAGAGACGGTAAAGGGCAACGGCCTTGTGACCATTGCGCTTCCAAAAGAGGAGATTCAGGGTCTTCTGGGTCATGTTGGCGTGGGCCATGTCAGGTACTCCACTACGGGGTCCAAGAGTATCCAAAACGCACAACCGCTTACGGTGATGACTAATTTCGGTACCGTGGCGGTGGCCCACAACGGCGACATAACTAATTTCAGTGAGCTCAAGGAGAAGTACATGAGGGAAGGCTGGACTTTCCTCACAGATTCCGACTCGGAGCTCGTAACCAAGCTTCTCGGAAAGTATATGACTATGTACAACGACCCCCTGAAGGCCATCAGGGCCACGATGGGGGAACTAGATGGTGCATACTCCTTGACAATCCTCATCGACGATCGTTTGTTCGCAATCCGCGATATGTACGGCTTTAGGCCGTTATGTCTTGGAAAGATTGACGGCGGCTATACCGTGGTCTCCGAAAGTGCTGCCATCGACGCGCTTAGAGGGGAGCTCATCAGGGACATCGAGCCTGGTGAGATCTGCGAGATCACCAAGGACACATTCAAAATCTATCCATCGTCGATGGAGCATCCTCGTGCACTCTGTATGTTCGAATGGGTGTACTTTGCCAGGCCTGACTCCATCATCGACGGTCGCGAGGTCTACGGGGTCCGTAGGAGAATTGGAGAGATTCTCGCTAGGGAGTGCCCCGCTAACGTGGACCTGGTTATGCCTGTTCCTGATTCGGGGCGGGTGCACGCCATCGGCTACTCCTGTGCTACAGGTATCCCCTACGAGGAGGGTTTCATGAAAAACCGTTTCGCTGACAGGACCTTCATCATGCCAGACCAGAGGCAGAGGGAGTCCGCGGTCTCTATGAAGATGAATCCCATCAAGAGCACCGTGAACGGCAAACGCATTATGATCGTCGACGACAGCATCGTCAGGGGCACCACCTTAAAGAAACTGGTCTCCATGCTCCGCCAGGCGGGCGCGAAGGAAGTCCATGTGCGTGTGGGCAGTCCCCCAATCATCGCCCCGTGCTACTATGGCGTAGACATGAAGTCCAGAGAACAGTTCATTGCCAATAGCCACAGCGTCGAGGAGATCAAGACAATCATTGACGCTGACAGCCTCGGGTACATTAGTATCGAGGGGCTCATCGAGGCCCTTGGTTTTAGAGAGGGCGACCTATGCCTAGCATGTGTCAACGGAAAGTACCCCACGCACATCCCCGGCGAGGTCCACAGGTTCTAGACCAATCTGAAAAACGATTTCTCCTGATCAGATTCAGAATTCTGTATCATCTTTTTAGATGCTTCATCCTGGGTTTATTACTTGTATTTAGTAGTGTGCACGCACATGCGCGAGTCATTGACCGCCCTAATTATCTTCTGGTCTACCAGATAGTCTGGACCTTGAACCCTAGGGCCCTCATAGCGGCTCCCGGGAGCTCAATGTCTTCTATGGTCAGGATCTCCTGACTGAGTAGGAACTTGAACATTAGAATAGGAAGGAGGGAGTCCTTTCCCGCCTTCTGGTGCTGCATATTATGACTGTAGCGTGGTTGTTTTAGGTACGACAGTATCCCGGCCATGCAAGGGTCCACGGTTCCATTAGTAATGAGCCTGTTCAATGTCTAAGACTCGAAGAGTCTTTTCCTTATGTCGACGGCGTTGTCATTTGGGTTTAGAGGGTAGCCGACCACAATCACCATGGCTCAATATTCCTGAAGTCCATCTTCAGCACGGGGTCGAAGTAGGAGAACCTGAGTCCGCTCTTTCACTTCAAGATGTTCACCAGGTTCCCCCACCTCTTTGTCCTCCACTATGGTTCGTGTGGCAGCGGATGTGGAAGTTTAGGCCGCTAATGTTGTTCATGGTCATGTGGACCTGGTTCTTGGAGCACGGTGTATCGATATACATGTCCTCGTTGTGGGGGTTGGAAAGGAGGACGTTGAAGATCCTCGTGCCTACGGAGTGCTTGTAGACTTGGTGTATATATTTTCCCACGACCTTGTCTAGTCCTGACGCCGTAGACCTTTCCACATCCCCGCAGTGGTCGGTCAGTAACACCGGGCCATGTCCATGATGAAGTCTTTGTCCAGCTGTCCCCCAGTCTCTACGATACTTGTCGCGGATACCGTCAATCATGTCCATGATCACGGCGTTTAGCTGTTCGGGCATCTATACTTTCTAGGCGTGAGGTTGTACTCCACCTTTTCGTTGTCGGACATCCCTACCAGCACCGATCTATGTGGAGTGATGTAGGACGCTAGGGGGCCTCAACTCGTTCGGGGGAATGGAGAGGGGGGGGGGGGGGAGGCGGAGGGGTTTCCATTTGGAGCCCGTTTGTCCTTAAAAGTTTGTTAAAAAATTGAATTAATGATTATATCTATAATGGTTAATCCATGCAATACGTAATCGATTCCAACGATGTACAGGAATTCCTCGGTGTAATGATGTCCGAGTTGGACGAGAAGTAACGCAGACATATGTTGGCAGCACTGTCCGAGATCATGGGCCGTGGTAGCGCCACTGAGTTCGCTGAGATAACCGATATCTTTACAACGACCATCGCCAAGGGCAAGGGTAAGATCAAGAACACTATAAAGGATCCGAGGGCGCGTCCGAGTTCATCGGAGCGAGGGTAGGGCTCCCGGTGCAGGCCATAAGGGTTTAATAAAAGTAAAATGCAATTAGGCGTGAACGATGATGTAGTTCTAATTATCGTGACACTCGTTTCTTTTGATATTGATCGT
>CAZIJM010000043.1:0-9739 GCA_964539695.1 uncultured Methanomassiliicoccales archaeon
TCGGGATACTCCGGAAACCTGAGCCGGAGAAAAGAGGCCCGGGGCGCCGGAAGAAGGTGCCCGCAGCTTGATAAGTGTAACAAACTAAGAAATCGTTATTATTGGAGCGATTTGGGAATACGGTGCCCATCGACACCGCATTATATCCATTCAGATATGTACAGGCATGCCTAAAACCAGGGCCGAGAGGCTCATTTCTAACGCTGAGGGTATGGACGCCGTCGTCATCGCCAACGACGGGGTGCCATTCCTCGACTCCACATTCTGGTACCTCACCGAGCAAAAGTCTGGGATCTTTGAGGGGTCATTCACCATAGTGAAACCTGACGGGTCTATGGACGTCATCGTTAGTATCCTTGAAGAGGAAAGCGCTTATGAAGGCAAGGGAAACGTATGTGTCTATCACGACCGCCAGGAGCGTGAGCAGTATATCCGCAACGCACTGAGGGGATGTTCCAAAATTGGCTTCAATATCAACTACGCTACATACGCTTCGGTGGAGTACATCAAAAAGGTCGTTGGGGATATCGAGGTCGTCAATGCGGGGAAGGCTATCTCCGATACAGTATCCGTGAAGGACGAGAAGGAGATCGCTGCCACCAGGGAGGCTTGCAGGATATCCTCCGTCGTCGCCGGTGAGATACCGAATATGTTATTCGAGGGTATCTCCGAGAAGGAAGTCGCCGTTAAGATGGATTCCCGCATGAGAGAGCTCGGGGGTACGGGCAACGCCTTCGACACCATCGCGGCATTCGGCGCCTACTCATCGCAACTACACCACGTACCCTGCGACTATAGGCTAAAGAAGGGTGACACCGCCCTTTTCGACTTCGGAACCAAGTATGACAGGTACTGCTCCGACATGACCCGCACCGTCTTTCTGGGCAAGCCCCCAGAGATCTTGGAGAAGGCCTACGAGGTGGTCCTAGAAGCTCAGGAGGCCGGTATCACGCAGTACCGCGACGGGGCCCCCGCCAGCGCTGCAGATATCGCGGCCAGGAAAGTTATCGACGGCTCCGAGTTCAAGGGGAGGTTCATCCACACTTTCGGACACGGAATCGGCATGGACGTGCATCAGGCGATCTCCGTTCACTCCAAGTCCGAGCAAACCCTGAAAACCGGGAATGTCGTGTCGGCCGAGCCGGGCATATACATCCCTGGGATCGGGGGCATCAGAATAGAGGACACTTGCCTGATAACCGAAGACGGATGCGAGATACTCACATCCTTCGACCACTCTTTTACGGTAATATGATGCAGGCGGTCATGATGAAGGCAGAGGAGGCCCAGAACATCCTCCATAAGACCGTAACAAAATGCAAGACCTCGGTGCAGAATTCTCCGACACCAGGCTCCAGACCCATCAGGATCGTTGATGTTACCTACATGGGCGGGGATATTCGTCAACTGGTCCAAAAGAGCACCGGTGGCGTATGTCCAGAGCATTGGCCGGTGATAGGTGGGGGTACGGCACTGCTATTTCGTTCGTGTCGGACAATGTCATGAAGATGGCGAAGCAAGCGGTCAGGAACGTCTCCGGTGAAAAGAAATCTAACCTATGGTTGGAGCCCGCTACAGTGAGGGAGTACTGCAGGGTGAACATGCGTATACACCCGGACTCCATTGACCCTCGGAAAAGATTGCCGCCGCACAAGACCTTGACAGGATATAGGCTGTATGATCGCATTATCAACCGCGTGACATGTACTCGGAAGAGGTCAAAACCAATGCCCTCGTAAACTCTGCAGGCTCCGACCTGAGCTGGGAGGAGGTCCACACCTTCTTCAAGGCGATGTCCGTGGTCGCCGACAACCAGAAGATAGAGCGTTATTACGATGACCTCGACAGCACCTTGGCTTTAAGGCGGTCAGGGACACCGACCTCGATGGAATTGGGATGATCACCGCCAAGGAGGCGATCGAGACTCTGAAGGCTGACAGAACGCCGTCTGACAACCTCGCTGTCATCCCAGACTTTATGGTCTCCGGCCTTTTGGCCCATGAGGCCATGGATCATGCCTCCGAGGAGGATGAGATCACCAAAAGGAGGTCATTCCTCACCGGCACTATCGACAGGAAGGTGGTATCAGACATTATCACCAAGTACGACAATGACACCGTTCGTGGGGCATACGGATCTGTCCCGTTCGATAACAATGAAACCCCGTCGTTCTGTATGACGATCATCGACCACGGCATCTATACGAGCTACATGATAGCCTGGAAACTGTATTCTAGTTCGGCACGAGGTTGATTGGAAACGACAGGGTGAACCACGGCAAGAGAGTCTGAGTTAAAATGGTTAACACCTACTTCAAGCCCGGTGACTGGGACCGCGACGAAATCATCGCCGACATTAAGGATGGTATCCTCTGCAATAAGATGATCAACGATACGGAGGACCCGGTCGGCAGGTGCTTTTAGGCCAAGTGCCTCAAGGACTTCCTGATTAGGGACGGGGGGGGGGGGGAATCGTCAAGTCCTTGCAGTTATTCACGTTCATTGGCAGGTCGTTGGACACTCTGTCCTCCGTTGACGCTATGTCCAAGGAGGTCGTCTTGGAAAGGGGCCTGTGCGGGAAGGGCATTGAAGATTGAGTCAGGGTCTTCTCTGGAGGGCCGCACATACGTGCCAGGATGATCGTAGGTGGAGGCCGGTGAGCGACATCGGCTATTACGCAGAGAGCTATGTAGGCCGCTCGCGAATGCAGGCAGTTCGAGGTTACGCCTTCGAGACGATGATCAACACCGTTTACATCGTGACTCGGAGATCAGCAACATTCAGACTAAGTCTGGACCGATGGTCCGCATCGCCGACGGCGGTAAGCAGGCCAAGACCTCTATGACGCTAAATAGCGAGTCCTTCATCGCTGAATGCATATCCGTAACCGAGGCGATGCTCAGGTACTTACTCAAGAGTGTCTGTTTTAAAAGCTATGTCCAGCCTGGGTAGGTCAGGATCGCCATGCCTGACATATGGGATAGGAGGGTAAAGGACATCACTTCGTCCTCAGGATTCAAATCATGTCCGCCAACAACTGCAGAGTTATCAACGGCAATAGCGTGGACTGCAGGCTTTCACATTAATGGCCGTTAGGGATTATCCTGGGGAGGAGATGGAGACCTACCACGGCACCCACCTGGACATTAACCTTCCGACCATCGGTGGGTCCCTGGCGAGGCAGGCTAAGGTCGCGGTGAGCAGTCGCAAGTTCAAGGGGATTGAGCGTTTAACCATGATCCTTCCACCCGGATAGTTGGGTTACATGATAAACTCCTCAGTGATGTCCGCGGCAACGGCAAGAACGTGAAGTACTACAGAAGCATGTGAAAGGACCCTGAGCGAGCAGGTGGTGTTGGAGGATCTCATCCTGGTAAACGACCTGACAGTCTGCACTCCGCTGTCCTACGTTTTCGACGACGAATGTACCCAGGTCAATAGTAAGATCGTCATCGAGGACGGAGTTCTGAGGTCGTTCCTCAGGGACTCTTTCTGTGGTGACAGCATCGGGAACGCCATACGTTAGTCTAGTGTTAAGGCGATAGGCGCCTTGAACGCACACCCACGATCAAGACCTTGAACATGACTGCTAGGCCCAGGAGGTACATACCGAAGCGGATCATCGAGCAGACCGATCGCGGTATATTCGTGAAGAGGTTCAAATGGCCGGAGGCCGACGAGATAACCGGTAGGTTCGGTTTGAATTTCAGGTGCGGCTACATAATCAGGAACGGGGAGGTTGTAGACATGGTCAACAACACCCTGCTAATGGATAATATGTTTGAGGTCGTCAGGAACATCGAGATGATTGGAAATGACCCTAGGCAGATGGGTGTCGTGATTGTCACGACCATGAGTTCCTCCGGCGTAGAGCTGGTCGGGAACCGAACCTTCCGAAACCCCCTTCTACACGTCATCCACAGAAGGGGTCTTTACAACTTTTCTTTAAGTCAAATTCAGAACGGGGCAACAGTGTCAGTCTTTGCCTGTCGCCAGAGTCCTTCAGATTGGAACAGTTTCCGACCATATGCCCGATCCTTATCACCGGATATGGTGCGACGGGCCTATCGTTATTGCCGCTGAGTAGGGTCGGACCATAGAAGATGCAGAACGCTCCTGGACCAGGCCAGTATGCGATGTCGCCGGTTTCGAGTTGGGTGGTGCGACCACCCTTCGGCATGATCACCTCCAGGGGACATTCGCAATAGATCATCCCGCTCAGCATGTTTATCTCCATGCCAAGCGGGAGCGACATCCAGATAACATTGGAGATGTCTGAGTCATCGAGTTCCGCGGGAAACTCCCCAGCCCTCGTGCGAACGGTCATTTTGCTCATGAGCACCACCCAACTGTCTGGTGTTTATCAGTTCTTCCTCTCAAAGAGGTGACGGATCTCCTTCCCAGTGATCTCTAGCTGGAGCTTCTTCTCGTTCTCCTCCATTCTCTTGAGGTTGACGAGACCAGTAACCCACTCGGCTCTCCACTCGTCCTTGAACTTGCCATTCTCGATCTCGGCGAGGATGGACTTCATACCCTCCCCAGACTCGGGGGTGATAACCCTGTCGCGTCTAGTCATCCCGCCGTACTCGGCAGTGTTAGAGACGACGTTCCACATAAGCTCGAAGCCACCTTTGATGATAAGGTCGTCGATGAGCTTAGTCTCGTGGAGGACTTCGAAGTAGGTCATCTCGGGAGGGTAGCCGGCGTCGATCAGGGTTTTGAAACCTTGCTTAATCAGGGCAGTGAGTCCTCCACAGAGGACGGCCTGCTCACCGAAGAGATCGGTGTAGGTCTCATTGTCGAAAGTGGTCTCGAAGACACCGGCGCGGGTGGAACCCAGTCCCTTAGCGAGAGCGAGAGCGATAGTTTTAGCGTTGCCGGTGACGTCCTGCTGGATGCAGATGAGGGCGGGGACCCCGAATCCCTCAATAAAGACGACCCTCTCCATGTCTCCGGGGGCCTTGGGCGCCATCATGATAACGTCGACGTCCGCGGGGGGCTGAATGAGTTTGTAAGTGATGGCGAACCCGTGGGCGAACTCGAGCGCAGCGCCCTTTTTGAGATTGGGCTCAACATACTGCTTGTAGATGTCAGGCTGGATCTCGTCGGGCAGAAGCATCATGACGACATCAGCGTCCTTTACGGCATCGGCGATCTCGGCGACTTTGAGGCCGTCCTCCTTGACTTTATTCCAGGACTTGCCGTCCTTCCTGACACCGATGGTGACGTCGATAC
The DNA here is from genome assembly GCA_964539695.1 of uncultured Methanomassiliicoccales archaeon. Taxonomy (GTDB): domain Archaea; phylum Thermoplasmatota; class Thermoplasmata; order Methanomassiliicoccales; family Methanomethylophilaceae; genus Methanoprimaticola. The sequence goes on from CAZIJM010000043.1 coordinate 5,235, forward strand.
CGGAGTCGTTGAAGCATAGCGCCTGGGCTCTTCCCTGGGATCCGTATCCAAGGATGGCGACTTTTTTTCCCTCGAGAATCTTAAGGTCTGCGTCGTTATCATAGTAAAATTGCATGTTTCATACCTATTTGGGTATGTACTCAGATGTTTGATTTATAGTTGTTTGGGTAAGGAGGCCATCATGTTGGTGCCGACCATCGATATACTGTCGGAGCGTTCGCAGTCCCAGGTGACGCTGATGTAGTCATGAGAGAGCGTCCGTTATGTGTGTACACACTTGATATACTATGTATAGTCACAATAAACGATCAAGCTGTGAAGTTGGAAGAAGAAGACTACTTCGTACGCACGCATGGCCGGATGAACGTCTCCGTTCGTTCTCTTCACCTCCTCCCCATGAAGTCTGCTCTAGTGTATTCCAGACCTAACCGCGAGGCGTCTGTTCATCCAGACGTCTAGAAAATGTCCATCCGTCTTATTGTATCCTGAGGGAGTGTACGGATGTCCAGAAGCTCTCATGAGAATGAGCTAACACCAGTATTTTATAATGACCATCGTATCAGAACGGATATAGAGAATGTCGTTTTGCTGATATCTTTTCGAGCAAAATGGGAATCGAGTAGGAGACTGGCGGATTAACTACTAGTTTCCTACTCGATCTCCCCCCCCCCCAAGAAGAACTTCCGTGACATGTGCGATTCGAACATCGACTTTATGTTTCGTCTAGAATCTGGAAGCGGTCTGTACAAAGGCCTGCGCGAGAAGGCTCTCCCAGAGATCATGTTCCACGAAAACTTCACCATGTTCGACAACAGGAGTCTCTACGTCAGAAAGGTTAGATGTGATCTGGCTCAGACCTCCCCGGCTACGCATATTGCATCCTGAACATAGACGAGAAAAACATGGAGGACTCGAAGCTCGTCAAGAAGACAATAAAAAACGGCCTCACCGACGATGAGCCCTTTAACACCATGATGACTACTGGGTTTTTCGTTCTTATCTTCAACATGGACCGGAGAATTCTGAGGTGCTCTCAAACTACTATGTCAGATAGTTTATAGAACAATTCCTAGATGTCTGCAAGGGGAGCGCTGCGCTGCTCCCCTTTCGTATGCACACGGAGGATGCGTTCAGAGAGCATCTGTTAATATCGTTCATTGCCGCAGCAATGGATTAGAGCCTGCAGAATGATCTGACCGAATTAGAGAAGGTGAAAAAGCAGAGTCTAGAGAGAGGATCGGAAACAAGTTACCGAACATGATCGCTGCCCTAATGGACCCGAGAAACCAGAAATGCAAGGTTTACTACGACATGATCTTACCGAAGGAGTTCCAGTCGAAGGGCGATATAGTCTACAAGCTGTTCGACCCGAAGTCTCTCCATGCGATTCCCAAGCACCAATGTAGTCATAAAATGTCGCGGAAAATCAAGATGATTCCAGCTCCGAGGCCAGCACCGACAGGTCCGCCGTCCCTTTCATGGTGAAGAGGCAGAACGTCGCCGCCCTGCAGGCCTCCTGGTTAGCGTTAGACAACAGAGTCTTCCTCAGCTCTGCTCTGAATGCATCCAGTTCGCTTGGTTCTCTTCCCTTGAACATCTCTGCGATTGCTCTCAAGTCCATCCTCTCAGCTTCGGAGTTCATCCTCCTGATTATCATGGATATCAGCGACAGCTTCGTCTCTGTCAAGGTGCTCCTTACCGACCCTGGGTCTGCCGAGCCCTCAGTATGGAATCAACATCGTGGTCTTCACCGTACTTTCGGTGGAAGTCCATGTATCTTTCGAACTCGGTTGTCACCTTAGGAAACCTAATGTACTGTTCGTCTCCAGCCCCAGCCTCTCGTGATCTTTGAGAACGGTGGACAGGTCCTCCCAACCCTGGACGTGACGAAAATCTGCCCCTCAAAGGTGGACTCCATCCTCAACAGGCTCTGAAGCTTAACCTAAATAAAGTATGTGATGGAATGGTAGATGCCGGCGCTAATGACGTACATCAACCAGACCAAGGCGTCTAGCTCCATATTGATGACCCTGATCCTATCTAGGGTGGCGATGTTGAACTCCCTGGCGAATGAGTTGAACTTCGGCGGGTTGCCAGCGGTTACCAGTACCTACCTATCTGGGATGGGGTGCGATTCGAAGCGCTTGTTCTGCAGCAGGTCCAGCATGGCTACCGACAGGGTCTCCGATACGTAGTTGACTTTTTCTATGAATAACACGCTTTCTCTTCTGCCCTGGACCTCCATGGCATCATACGCCGAGGAGATGATTTTGCTAATGGTTTACCTGGTGATTGGATGGGATACCTCACCGTATTTGCGCTCCTCGATCATGGGCAGGTCGATGACAGACTGATGGTAGATGTGTTATCGTACCCGATGTCCAGCTCGGCGATAATCTGCGACATTATCGCAGTCTTCCCCAGGTTGGGAGTACCGAGAAGCATAATGGATCTCTACATATCCTTGAATATAATGTAATTTCCGACGGCGTTCTTGTCCAGATAGGACCGGGCGACGTTTATGACTGCATTCTTGGCTTCCTGGATGTTCATGGTCGAAAGCGATTGGCGTTTCAAGTATAGAAGAATATTTAATTGAGTTTCAGACTTCGAACGTCTATCAAATCTTCAGTCCTGACCACTATCTTTATTGTTCAGGACGGCACCATGTGTTCCCTGTACATGTCGTCCACGAAGACGAACGCCACGTTGTACGCCGGGCGCCTAAACGGGTAGGTTACATGTCCGTCAGTGAAGTACATCAGGTCCCCAAGGCGCTTTAGCGTCCCGTCCCGTATTAGGCCATCCGCGTAGTCAAACACTAGCTTGAAGTCTGTCTTGCCGCCGCACTTGAGCTCGAACACCGACATTAGCCTCCTCAGGTCCTCCTTGCTCCTGACGACGTCATTGGAGCGGACCTTGTTGTCACACTAGACTACGTGGATTTCCGCGCCCCTGCCTAGCCTAGCCTGCCTCAGGGTGGCGAAGATCCCCTCTATAAACCTGACCACCGACCCGGTCATGGTGAACCCGGAGGTACCGACTGCGATGACGAATTCTTCAAGGGCGCCGTCCTCTGTCTGCTCCAAGGAATCGATGAGCGGCAGATTCCCGTAGACGGATAGCCCGTATGTGTAGTAGATGGGGTCAAACTCAAGGCCTCACGATGGTGCGGTGGACCATAAACCTCCTAAAAAACGAGCGGTAGTCGTACCTCTTGCGGTTCCTTATTCTGAGGATGAACAGCAACACGTAGACGCCCATCCCGATAAAGCCCTTCACCTCGGCTATGACCTGCTGGGACAACTCCCTCCACAGCTTCCCGTCAAGCTCTCTTCTATCGGAATGGACGTCCATGACCAGGATTCTGTGATTCGTGTCGCTCTGTTACTGGGATGTGGATGTGACCATGGGTGCCATCAGCTCCACTGACGACGCCCCGATCCTCGAGAGTACCCTTTGGCAAATAGCCTGTTGTCCCTCCCGGAGACGGAAGTGTGCAGGGTGTGCAATCTGAGCATGGTAATCTTCTTCAGATCCTCTAGGCTGTCAAGTACGTATTCCACCAGCACATCCTCGGCCAGGCAGCCCTCGTGAGTTAGCGGGGAAGGAGTGACTCAGGACGCAGTGCATGACGCAATGGGCTAGGTTCCTTGCATCAGAATTCGGCTCCTTGCGAAACCTTTTTACCACAGTAGACAAACAAAAGAAGACTGTGCACTCGGCATAACAGCGACCTCTCCCCCTCTAGGACCTCCACTTCAAGAATCAGGACAGCGCGGATGAGGAACCCCATATCTAAGCAGATCCTGCTGGCGGCGACAAATAGTATGTCGCGGGCGACCTTGGCCTCCGACGCCATCGGTATCTCTCTTGATTGTACTAGTGGATCTCCTTCATCCTTTCAAAGATCGTCCTGACCATCTCAGCGTCATCCAAGCACAGCTCGCCCAACTTGTAGTTGAATTTCGATATGGGGAGTTTGAACGGGCGGTCGGTGCGGATAATGGATGACATGTTCAACCCCGCCTCGTATGGATCCATGAGCCTGATGTCCGTCTTCGGGCGGTGGCTGTGGGAGGTTACCATGAAGACGATGATCTCATCCCCGTGTCTTTCCAGGACAATTGTCGGACGGTTCTTGGCGCCCGACCTGTCGTCGAAGTAGACGTTCGCGTTCCAGACCTCCATGGACCTAGGGTTTCCACCAGACTGGTTCCGGAGCTCCATACCAATGAATATAGCCGAGATGTATTTGATGTTGCCTGCTGAAAGGTTTATATCGCCGATAGAAATAGAGTATTACCGGTTTCTTATGGGCAAGTAGATCAGCCAGGTAGATCGCTGCCTTCGCAAGGCAGAAGTCGCGAGTTCGAATCTCGCCTTGTCCACCATTTTTTCTTAGATTCCTTCACTGCACTCGTCAATATATAAGTTTATGAGGACTCCTAACACCGTTGCACAATTCGCCAACACAATTCAGTCCACTCAATCTCTCGAATGAT
>CAZIJM010000044.1:0-9613 GCA_964539695.1 uncultured Methanomassiliicoccales archaeon
TTAAGGTCAACCACGAGAAGAGTCGCTTCGGCTCCATCATTGGCACGAAGTTCATTAGTTTTAAGCTCTACTCTTGAAAAGGCAGGGTATATATCTTTGTGTGCCCAAAGGCTGGCGCGTTTCAAAAAGCGTATTACCTTACTGACTAAAAAGAACAAGATGCAGTTTTAAGCAGATGTTTATGAAATTATGTCTCTATCTGCGCAAATGAGTGAATTACTTCGGCATCACCACCAGTGACAATCTGTTCAAGGAGATCGATAAATGGATAGTCTACAAGGTTAGCAGTATGTGTTTAAGCAATGGAAGAAGGTGTACACCAAATTCCGTAACCTGCGCGACACGTACCCACTCGAACTCAAAGGCTCAAAAATAGCGTATCCACCAATTAGATACATTGGTATTGGAATATGGCCAAAATGTCATCTTGATGAAAGGCCATATAGTCCCGCTTAGTGAACATAGTCATGAGCAAAGTCTAGCTGAGGGAACAGGGAATGTACTTCCTGGTCGACGGATGGAGGGAGAAGAGGCAAAGTGTTTGAACAGCTCACTACGGAGCCGTACGGTGGATTATGTGAGAGAATGACTGGCGGATTAACCGCCAGTCTTCTACTCGATTGTTTCGCGGTATTACCGCTCACAGTCACTGTCGGTGACTATTCTTCATGTTGAATAGTCGTCTATTTGTATTATTGACTTCCTTTTACTGTTACTGTTCACGAAGTCTATGGTAGAACAGACGCACACGCACGGTCATGCGAATCTCACGGTCAGGATAAATAGCAGGTTGTGATCTATGCTGTCCTTAGGCGACAGTTTGGACGGGAGACCGCCTCAGGGCGGTCGATCGCCCTCGGCCTCATTACGACCTCCGATCACCCGATGTCGGTGCCTAGAATCCTGATAATCCCGGCGAGGTTCGTTCTGAATATGAATCCCAAGTTCACATGCGGCAGATCCATCGAGTCGGAGAGTATCCTTGGTAACCAGATCCCGGTGTATATGGTCACCTCCAGGTCGATATTCTCGACGAACATACCCACGGGATCGATAAAGTAGAAGTTGTCGGTGCGAAGTACGATCTCGAGGATCTTACCAGTGATGTAGTGGAGCACATCCTCCACCAGGTCACCGTCCATCATCAGAAACATGGTCACCCCAATGGACGCCGAGGATGTCAGGTCGCTAACGTCCAGGCTCACGAAGACGGAGGCCTCCAAGATTCTCCTGAAAACCATGTTGATCAGCTCCTCCGGAGTATATCTGACCATGTACTGAACGAAGTTCTGGAGAGTGTCTAGGTCTGTGATGATCGGGACGAAGGATCCTGCACGGCCGTCCATAGCGAGTTCTTCAGCTCCAACGCGGACACCAGGCTGCTTCTCGGGTAGGGGCTGTTGGATCTCCCTTGCATCTTGTTAGCGAACACCCATTTTGTGGAGCCGTCAAAGTTTTTCTGCCAGGTCCTGCCGTCGTCAGAGTTATCCTTCATCGTCAGGGTGCGGTCCACCTTGTTCCTCTCCGGGTCTTTTAGGATCACTGCCTCCTGTTCTTGATATATTTCCCGGATGAGTTGATGAGGATGAAATTCAGGTAGATTATGAGAATCCACCCGGGGAGATAGTCTCGGGTAGTTCTATGACCTTCTTCCTGCGATCAAACATGGCTGTCAGGGCATATCCATCTAGGTCTATGGACGTGGTGGAGTTATTCAGCAGCTCCATCTACTCTTAGCCGTGGTCCTCCTTCGTGGACTTGGACTCAAACTCGTTGATGCAAGCCGTTCTTCATGTGGTTGGAGTATTTCAAGCCGAACCCCGCGTCCAGGCCTACTTTGACGTTGTCGACCGGAATATTGCCGATGACATCCCCCAGACTCGGGACATCGCTTAGGGCGAAGTTCATCTCGTAGTAATTTTCCAGCTTCGGCGCTTCCATCCATGTGTCCGTGTCGTTGATCTCGGCATCTAGCGTGACTAGATACTTGCTATCGCGCATTATCGGGTCCACGTTTGTCTTAAACTCCCAGCTGTTACTGTAGATGCTGCTGAAGTCCATTAGGATCAGGTTTTTCGGCTCCGTACCCCCCCGACCTTGGCGGTGAACCCCGCGGTCAGGGACAGGCTGGCGACGGGCATCGTCAGGGACAAGGATGTTAGGGTCTTGGTGTTATCCACCCAGGTAACCGTGTCCATCTTGATCGTTAAAGTGTACTCGAAGAACTCGAATGTCAGAGTTTGGTTGTCTAGGCCTATGCTCACCAGGACGTCCAGAGCGGCTTCGTAAAGACAGTCTTTACGGTCGACTCGATCCACTCCTTTAGGCTCTTCAACAGGTTCATCAGGAGGTTATAGACCTGGTGAGCTGTTTGGCCATGAAAGTCAGGGCCTCAATCAGTGACTCGGAGATGGTGATCATCACATTCATGACCATACCCACCAGTTCTTTTAAAGGCTCGATGAGGGGTTCCAGAACCTCCAGTATCAGCGCCTATAGGTTGCTGTAGAAGGTATGCTTTGGACATACTCTAATCCGTCCAGGACTGTCGCGGCGTCTATTGAATCCCAGATGACCGATGAGGATATTCCTATGGCTCCGGACATGGCGCCGCTTTTGACGATCTTGACATCCAGGATGTACACCACCATTGTGAAGATGATGGAGTATGCCACGTTCAAGTCCTCGCGGAGCCCACGGTGTAGACGCAGCGCTCCCTATCGATAGAAACTTTCTTGACCATCAGCCTGGAGGAAATTTCTACGTCGAGGGTTTTCATCATCATGGCTCCATCATCATCCTCAAGGCGGAATGAACACGTCCCGGAGAGGTCGGTGACCCCGTCACATTCCGCAGGACGTCGAACAACGTCAAGTCCGAACGTATCTACTCCTTGTAGCCGAGGAGGGCACGCTCACTCGTCATATGTTGTGAATATCTTCACCGTGACTTTCGAGTTCTCGGGGATGGCTGTGTTGAAAGCCGATGTTAGGGAGACGACGAGGCTCACCGAAAGGACAAAGTTGTCTGAATAAGCAGCTATATCGTCCGCTATGGCGCCGTAGAAGGAGTCAGTGACCGGGATGTCCAGGAGAGACTCCGACACCACCTCCGACATCATAGACTCGGCATCCGACACGGTAGTGCTGAATAGTTGTGTCAACGTGTCGAAGAACAACGTGTCGTCGAAGGGATCGATGGGAGCGGATATGGTCCCGAGGCCGGTGTTGACGGAAAGGTTCGCGGTGGCTCTCCTGAGGATGTCCAAAATGAGGCTTATGATGAAGTTCGTGTCACAGTCGTACTTCTTCTTGAAGTCCTTGAGCTGGTCGGCCGAGAGCACGTCTGAAAGGGAGTTCTCGATGGCAATGGTGATCTCGGTGTATGTAACCATGGTCGTTCTTGTCCTCGGGTTCCTGTACACCAATGGGTCGATCCCGGCCAAGAACATGGCATCTTCGATGTACGGTACGGTGTTGAAGACCGTTTCGTCTCCCGGAAAGAAGGCCATGAGTGACCTGATAGCGTCCCTTATCTGGAATAAAATCTGCTCCAGCATGTCGAGTATCTGGAATCCGCAGAAGTAGTCGAACCATGACAGAGCGATGTTGTTGCTGACTGAAAGCGGTGCTTGCGCGTACATTACGGCGAAGTCTATTTCAACAGTCTTATCCTCTGAGACTAGGAGGTTGGATAGGTCAGCACGGTCCTCAGATGCCAGATCCTCGTCCCCGAAGCATATGGCCTTTGCTGCCTCTAGTGCCTACCGATACGCCCTGGAGACATCCTCCGCCGTGATGATGAATAACGTCTCCATGTCCAGTGCTCGGACATGGAGACGTACCCGTTGATGATGCGATACTATGCCAGGCTGATGGGCTAGTAGGTCATCATTTGCGACATGGACACTCCGCCGTCCGTCATCGACCGGAAGATTTCTAGCCTCTCTGCCGAGAGAGGCAGGGCGTAATCGCCGTCAGTGTTGACGTTGATTTCCGCGGTGCTAGACCCGTCCCCAGTGACGATTTTCACCTGGATCATCTCGGTCCCCCTGAGAACGCAGAACTGTACCTCGAGGTACCCTTGAGCCCCCTGGGTTCGGATACTAGCACCAACTCGTATCCCAGGAGCTCCGCCCTCACCTGTTCGCTCCTGATCGGGAACTGGAACACTAACTACTCCTGCGCCTCCGTCAGGAGAACCTCGGCGCATTTGCCCACAACATGATTCTCCTCCGTCGAGCCCTCCTCAGCGAAGAACAGTTTTTTCACCACATCCCCAGTCATGGTTGATGTAGTTCTGTATATCTATCACGGCTGCGTCGACCTCCTTCAGTCCTCCCGCCGGCATTATCTGCGGTACCGCTGTAAGAGGCCATTACCACCCTGAAGGCGGTCATAGACAGAAGGATCGCCACGGTGACTACGGCGAACGGCATGCCTTCGAATTTATCTGAAATCGTGACGGGGAACTTCTTGTGGAGAGACATAAACGGAGACCGTGCGGTCACGTGATAACCATGCTGGCTCGTTTTACTCCAATGTGTGACGAGACTCCCGCCGATGCTACTTTTATATTTTAATCACTTCTGAAGGCAGTGATATGACGATAACAGCGACAAACTACGCAGTGAAGAAAGGACTTCCCAAAAAGACCCAATCCATCTGCCCGGAATGCGGTAAGATTATCGAAGCAAACATCTTCGCGAAGGACGGGAAGGTCTACATGGAGAAGACCTGCCCCAACCATGGTTACTTCTCGGACGTATACTGGGCCGACGGCGATCTGTACCTCAAGGCCGAGAAGTTCGCATACGACGGCGTGGGTCTGCACAACGCCATGGACCGCACCATCGGGGACAACCCCGACGATACCGTCCACATCGTCATCGACGGGCAGAGAATTGACATGCTCTCCTGTTCTGCAATCGCCAATCTGGACCTGACCAATAGGTGCAACATGAATTGTCCTATCTGTTTTGCCAACGCGAACGACGCGGGGTACGTGTACGAACCCTCCTTTGACGAGGTCCACAACATGTTGGTCGCCCTCAAGTCAGAGCGCCCCATCAAGTGTACCGCTGTGCAGTTCGCCGGAGGCGAGCCTACAGTGTACCCCAAATTTGTCGACGTCATGAAGGACGCCCACGACCTCGGCTTCACTCAGGTGCAGGTCGCCACCAATGGGATCAAGTTTGCCAAGGACTATGAGTTCCTTAAGGCCGCCAAGCTGGCGGGGATGAACACCATTTACCTTCAATTCGATGGACTCACTGACGAGGTTTACATGAGATCCAGGGGTAGAAAGATGATGCACATCAAGCTGGGTGTAATCGACAATTGCAGGAAGCTCAAGGAGGAGGGCATCAAACCCCCATCCATCGTGCTGGTGCCTGTGGTCGGCATGGGAATGAATGACGATACCGTCGGTGACATTATCAAGTTCGCCCTCGACAACTCCGACGTTGTCAGAGGGGTCAACTTCCAGCCCTTGGCGTTTACTGGCAGAGTCACCAACGAGGAGGTCCGGACCGGCAGGTTCACTCTCCCTGACCTGGTCAGGTGCGTGGAGGAGCAAACTGGCTATGTCACTAAAGATGATTGGTACCCCGTCCCTGTGGTCGCGCCGATCTCCAAGTTCGCGTCCATTATCCTGGGGGAGACGAAAGTCACCTTCACCACCCATCCTCATTGCGGGATCGCTACCTATCTGTTCCAGGATGATAAGGGCAACGTTGTGCCCTTTCCCAGGTTCGTGGACGTGGCCAGATTCTCCATTGGGCTTAATAAAATCGCCGACAAGGCCGAGAACTCTAGGTTCAAGAAGATGTATGTTACTAAGTTGGTCAAGTTGTTGAACAGCTGCGTTGACGAGTCCAGGATGCCGAAGGGCCTCACCAAGCTGAAGTTCGTGACCATGATCAAAGATGTTATGTCCGACAAGTCCAAAGATACCCTAGCCCAGTTTTCCTGGAAGATGATGCTCATCTCCGGTATGCACTTCCAGGATAGCTACAACTACGATATCGAACGGGTCAGGCGCTGCGGGGTCCATTACATCTCTCCTGACTGTCGCATTTTCCCGTTCTGCGCCTACAACTCCGGGCCCGAGTACCGTAAAGAGATCGAGGCGAAGTTCTCCATCCCACTGGCGGAGTGGAGGAAGACCCACATCAAGGAGGCTGAGGAGCTGGCAGCCGCACTCATCGTCCCCAAAGACGACCAATGACCTAAACATGTTCCTAAGGTGATGTGAAATGAAGGTCGATGTGAACAAATGCCTCCACTGTGGGGGTTGCGCGGGCTCCTGCCCGAAGAACGCGATATTCTTGAACGATTTCGTATTGGAGTTCAATGATGATTGTGTCAGATGCGGAAGGTGTGTCAAGCTGTGTCCTGTTGCTGCGCTTTCTCCGGAGTGATTATATGAAGACATATAAGTGTGATATAGTCGTCGTCGGGGCTGGCCCCAGCGGGAGCATGGCTGCCAGGTACTGCGCCGAGGGCGGTCTGAAGACTATCCTCATCGAGAAAAAGGCCGAGGTTGGGGCACCCCTAAGATGTGCTGAAGGCGTCTCGAAGAAGTGGTTGGAGGAGGTTGGCATTGAGTTTGAGCCTATGTGGATTCGCGGAGACATGAAAGGCGCAATCATCAAGTCTCCCCAAGGGACCACGTTCTAGCTGAACGAATCTAAGGCTGGCTCTGAAGTGGGGTACGTGCTGGAGAGGCACCTGTTCGACAAGGCCCTTGCCAGGGACGCTGCCAAGGCCGGCGCCCAGATCATGCTGCGTACTTCCTGCACTGGGGTCATTCGTGAGAACGGGAAGATCGTGGGAATCAAGACTAGGAGCATGGGCGAGGAGATCGAGATCCGTGCTAAGTGCATCGTCGGAGCCGACGGGTTCGAGAGCCAGGTCGGTAGATGGGCCGGCATCAACACCACCCTCAAAATGAATGATATTGACTCCTGCATCCAGTATAGGATGGTCAACATCGATTGCGTCCCAGACTATTGCGAGTTCATCATAGGCTCCGTTGCTCCTGGAGGGTACATTTGGATCTTCCCTAAAGGCGAGGGCGAGGCGAACGTCGGCATTGGCATCATGGGCAGGTTTTGCAAAGGTAACGGTGACGCCAAGTACTACCTAGACAAGTTCATCGCCGGGGATCTCCGCCTGAGCAAGGGGCAGATCTTGGAAATCATGGGCGGATTCGTGTCTACGTGCCCCGGTCTGGACTGTGCCATCGACGACAACATCGTCTTGGTCGGAGACGCCGCCAGGATCATCGACCCTATCACCGGCGGGGGCATCTGTCACGCCTGCAGGACCGGTATGTACGCAGGCAAGGTACTGACTGAGTGCGCCAAGATTGGTGATTTCTCCAAGAAGGCCCTGATGCCCTACGAGAAGATGTGGCGTGACAAGATGGAGGACAAGCTGTTCAGGAACTGGATGGCCAAGGAGAAGCTGGCCAGTTTAGACGACGAGACCATCGACGAGCTTATCAGGATAATCAAGGACTTCGACATTGGCGAGGTCAACGTCTACAACCTGCTGAAGGTCATCAAGGAGAGGTTCCCGAAGGTCGTTGAGGGCTTTGAGGACCTGATCTGATCCATGAAATTGGGGCCCTGGCCCCATTCTCCTACCATCATATCTCCGTCCTTGCTGCATTCTTCATACCATACGCCGATACACTCCGCATGGAATCACCAGCATCCCGCAAGGAGATGGGCATTGACAAATGCTCCAGGCACCAACATCTGCGCTGTCCAGCGGCGGCGTCCTGCTCTCGTTTTCGACCGACAGCTGGATAAACACAATGATCATCGGATGGGGTACCCTTGCATAGTCTGGATCATCTCCATCGCCACCATATATGTGTGGATTTGAAGACACACCCGCTCCTTGATCGATGCTAATCCGGAGTTCATAATCAACAACCCGTTCGACAGGACGAACCGTAGGATTTTCGGATAACTATGGCTCGCATTTGGGGGATGTGGACAAGGCGTCAGAGTGCGGTCTGATACTGGAGTGCAGGGTGGTTTCAAAGGGCGAAATGCCGATAGGCGGCCTACCGGACGACATAGTCTCGAGGTTCTATTTATCCGATGTAGGGAGCGAGTCTTGTGGGAACAATCGCGATCCACACGTTGTATACCATACTAAAGTGATGGACACTTACGCTCAGATGATGCACCCACGGTCACACACGTAGCGGCTTTATATTTGCCAGAAGCTCTCATAGTGATGTACTAAGACACTGAGTAAATAGGTGTGGTAAACGTCTTTTTTTGAACGGATTTCAACCGATTTGACCGTTTTCTGGACCTGCTTTTAGCTCTGAAATCATCGGGAGAGAGTCGCGAGTGTACATTTTTGTTGTTTCAGACTATGGAAAGATGAGTTTATATAGTACGTTATAAATATATAACGTACTATATTTTGGGAAGATTTTATAGAGGTACCGGAGGAAATCAGAAAATCGAGAGACCGAGGAACACGGTGGTCATGAAGAATAAGACGAGTGGTCTAAAGAAGTACATAGTCCGCGAGAAGAGAGCATAAAATACATTAGCGGCTCCAATCCACAGCTGATAAATGGGGTTGTCATCGGGCATATTGTCGACAATATGTACGTGCCGCTGCTGGAGGAGACTGTATGCAGCAGTCTGGAGGAGCTGTCATAGGACAGCTCCGTCCTCTTTAGAAACCTGTCCACCGATATCTTGGAGGATCTTCTTAGGATTTTCCTTGTGGAAAACGTATACACGATCATATCTGTAACGGCGGTGAGGATGATCAAGTCCGGCGTCTCCTACAACCGGGTCGCCTAGCACCATCGCCACTGCTTCCTGAACCACTTCTTCCTAGCCCAGGTGGGAAAGAACCGCTTTCTGACCTCCTGGAGAGGATCGGCATGGACAGGGCCAAGAAGCGGATATTCTTCGGCTTCCGGGTCCGTAGGATAGGGACGAGCCACCATTTGCTGCAATTGGTATTTCGAAACCGACGGCTTTAAGGTCAATGACCTGGCGTACTACTTGTGCAAAGCTGAGGTTAGAAAGCGCAAGGACATCTCCTTCATCTACGCTTACGACTTGGAGACGAGGGAGACAGTCACTTCCAGGTGTTCCCCGGGAACAGCCTAAACTAGGTGGACTACAGGAGGTTCTTGGAAGACAATGACAAGCATGGTGTCATCATCATTGACAGGTGTTTCCTTCGTTGAAAATCAGGGCGGTCATAAAAGACCGCCCTAATCTTTATTACATCAGGCTCTTCAAGGATAACAGTGAGGTCATCAATAAGTACGATCTGGACTTTGAAGATTTCCTCAAGGGCTTCGACCGCAAGATCCTATACAAGAAGGCCGCTGCCCGTACACCTTCAAGGACTTGTCCCTGGTCTCCGAGCAGGCGGAGAATATCGTGGCCAAGATGGACCATGGTAAGGGGTTCAATTCAAAGTCCTTTGGGAGGAAATTCGCCAAGGTTGGGATACTGGTCTTCGAATTCGATCTGAATTTGGAGGCGGTCTACCACGCATATGGGGACTTCTAGGAGATCAAAATGGTCTTCGACCAGTTCACAACGAACTAGAGTTGG
>CAZIJM010000045.1:0-9554 GCA_964539695.1 uncultured Methanomassiliicoccales archaeon
AAGCAGAAGCCAGTTGGAATCGCTTCCGTGCAAGGGGACTGACTTCCACTTTGATAATGAGATTCCTTCGGGAATTATAAACTTTCGTTCTTTTGTGCAAGATGATGAGAAAATCGTGGAATTTGTAAGTAAAATTAAGTTTTAAAAAGATTAATTCATAAAAGATTGTATACAATCAAATCATTTAGCTTCTACACCGGAGCTGGCGAAATGGATCGGCACCATGTCCAGTCCGAAGAGCTTCCTGAAGTCCGGGCGAATCTTTTCCAAGCTCCACATCTCCATGGATGGGTCGGAATCTGAGACCAGCTCCAACGTTACAGTACCCTCGGACCTACTAAGGCGGATGTCCGTCACCATGTGGTTCCTATGCCTGTCCGAGATGTCGGCGATCTTTAAGAACATGGCACACTGCCTGACGGCCAGGGCCTCCTCCTTCGGTAGGGACGAGAGTCTGGGGTCCTTGGCTCCGGGGAACTTCTTGTGGTGAAACCTCACAATCAGACCCATGTCTCTGATCTCGTTGATGCTAAACCCCACAAGGTCTGCGTTTTCTATGATCACCTGTGATAGGATGTTGTGGTTGGTATAACTGATCATCTCCCCTATGTCATGGAGGATCGCGGCGCAAAAAAGCAGGTTCCTGTAGCGGTCGTCCATGGAGTGCAAACCTAGCTCCTTGGCCTGGTCGCACAGGGATAGGGCATTGCGGCTTACGATCTCCGCATGAGCTTTGTCATATTGGCAGCGGTGCGCTAGGGTCATCACCGAGGAGTCCCTGGTGCCGAATATGGTGTACCCGTGGGACAACATATGGTCCAGAAGCATACCCTGTTTCAGTCCCTTCTGAGATATATGTATCTTGTTTATCCCGAACTGGAACATCAGCTCCTCGGCAATGGCACCACCGGCGATGATGATGTCTGCCCTCCCCTTCCCTAGACCGGGGATGGTATAGCGACCCGCCAGGTCCCTATACCGAACGATGGACATCAGCTCCCTCAGTTCCCTGAACGTGAGGTACGAGGCGTCGTTATCGCCTCTGCGGGCGGCGCACATCTCCGCCAGGGTGATGAACGTACCGGACGATCCCACGGCACGGGAAAACCCGATCTGTCTGATCTTGTTCACCGCATGATACGACGATGTGTCCACGTTACGGAGCATGAAGTTGTAGTCGTCGTCGGAGACCGGGGCACGGCTGTCTATGCGCAGGCCATAGGCGTACCTGACAGCCCCCATGCTGAGACTGTCCAGAAAAAGATTCTCGCCTTTTTCGCGGATGATGACCTCGGTGCTCCCTCCCCCGATGTCGATATTAATAGTCCTCTCGTCTGGCCCCTTATCCCCAAAGACGCCTAGGGCGATGAGCCTGGCCTCTTCGGTGCCGGGGATGACCTTCACCTCCGCAATTCCTGATATCGCGGATATGAGCTCATCCCTGTTGGACGCTTCCCTGGCGGCGCAGGTGGCGAATGCGATCACCCTGTCCGCCCCTAGGTCCTTGGAGATCTGCGCGAATCTGGAGACCACCAGCGAACTCTTTTTGATGGTGGCTTGGTCGATGCGACCGGTACTGTACAGGCTCTGGCCCAAACGAACAGTCTCCTTGTCTTGGAACACGGGGGTTCCCAAGGAGTCCTTATAGAACCTGACCACTAGCAGGTGGATGGAGTTAGTCCCCACGTCTATGAATCCAACGGTCTCGAATTCACTAAGTGCCATGCCAGATTCCCCTATGGTCTATAAACCACTTCTGGGAGCGTAGTTTCTTCTCCCCCTTCTCGCGGGTGACAAGCCTGTATGTCCCGTCCGGAAGCAGCTCCCTGGCCTTCACGTTGTCCGCTAGATGGATCTTCAAGATACTCTCCTTGATGTTCTCCATCATCCCCCTATCAAGAACGGGAAACAGTACCTCGACCCTGGCCAGAAGGTTTCTGGGCATCATGTCCGACGACCCCATATACATCTCGGGGTTGCTGCCGTTCTCGAAGTAATATATCCTTGAGTGTTCGAGAAAGCGGTCCACAATGCTGGTGACCCTAATGTTCTCGGACACGCCGGGGATCCCGGGCCTGAGACAGCACAGTCCCCTGATATTCAGATCAATCCTCACCCCCTCGTTAGAGGCCCTGTACAAGGACGCAATGATGTCGGAGTCGATCAGCCCGTTGGCCTTCATGGCTATGTATCCCCGGCCGGTAACCTTGTGCACCTCGACCTCCCTCTCGATCTTCTCGATCAGGCTACTCTTCAGTGTGAGCGGTGCCACTAAGAGGTGGTTGTATATCCTGGGCCCAAAGTAGCCAGTGAGGGTGTTGAACAACTCCCCTACGTCTTCCCCGATCTCAGGATTGGCTGTCAGAAAGGAAATGTCTCCGTACTGCTTGGCAGTGGAGGTGTTGTAGTTTCCGGAGCTCATGTGGGTGTAGCGGACCAGCTGACTCCCCTCGAGACGCACAACCTGAAGCAGCTTCGAGTGCACCTTTAGGTCAACCGGGCCGTACACTACGTGCACGCCGATCTTCTCCAGCTCCCTAGCCCAAAGGATATTGTTGCTCTCGTCGAACTTGGCGCGGAGCTCCATCAGGACGGAGACGGTCTTACCGTTCTCCCTAGCCCTCATTAGGGCCTTCATGATGGACGGGTCCTTTCCGATCCTGTAGAGACATATTTTAATGCTCTGAACCTGGAGGTCGTCCGCGGAGGTGACGATGAACCTGACGACGGTGGAGAACGACTCGTAGGGGTGATACAGGATCCAGTCCTTTTCCCTGATGGCCTTGAAGATGTCCATCCCCTCGGCCAGTTCCGGAGGGGTATACTGCTCGAAAGGCTTGTCTTTTAGCTTGGGGAAGTCGAGACCCACGAGCTGCCAGAGGTCCACCAACATGATAGCGTCGGTTCTGTGCACCTGCACACCGGAGAGGTTCAAATTCTTCGCGAACAGATTGACCATCTCCATGGGCATGGTACCTTCGGCAACCATCCTTACCGGAAATCCGATGTCCCTATCTTCCAGGGACTCCTCCACGGCGGCCATGAAGTCACAGGCCTCGTCTATAGTCACCTTCACGTCGGCATTGCGGGTGACCCTGAACATGTATGCGCCATCCACGTCCAGGCCGAGAAAAAGCTACGAGATGTGGTTTTCGATGACGTCCTCTAGCATGACGAACACCATGCCGCTGGTAGACGGGACTTGCACGAACCTAGGGAGGGGGCCCACGGGAACCTTCACCCTGGCGAAGAGCTGCTCACGTTTATCGTTGTACATTCTGACGGCGATGTTCAGGGAATTGTTGGAGATAAATGGGAAGGGATGGCTGACGTCCAGCGCCAGCGGGGTGAGGAGGGGGTGGACCCTCTCTTTGTAGAAACCGGTCACCCAAGCCTGCTGGTCGGGGCTTAGCTCCAGGACCTTGCGAATGATGATCCCCTCTGTCGCCAGGCACCTCTTCAGCTCATTCCAGCAGATCTCGTACTGCTGGACCAGCTCCTGGACGGTGGCAGACACTTGCTTCATGAGTACACTGTAGTTCACGTACATATAGTCGGGGCCGGGGATTGGTGTTTTCGCCATTATCCCGGGGACGCGAATCATGAAGAACTCGTCCATGTTCCCGTAGCAGATAGCGAGGAACTTCACCCTCTCCAGCAGGGGGTTGGACTCGTCCATGGCCTCAAACAGGCAGCGCCTGTTGAACTCCAGCCAAGAGATTTCCCTGTTGATGTAGTACTTCTCGTCGTACAGGTCCAGGACCTGCGCCTCCCCCGGCATCTCACTCGACCTCGGGCTTCCTGACTTTAACAGACTCGCAATGCGCGTGCAGCCCCTCGGCGGTAGCCAGGGCTTCGATGGTAGGGGCCAGGTTAGCCAGCCCTTCCTTCGTCAAGTACTGGACCGTAGATGTCTTCATAAAGTGAGCAACGTTCAGGCCAGAGCGTGTGGCGGCATGACCGGCGGTAGGAAGCACATGGTTGGTCCCGGAGGCGTAGTCTCCGGCAGCCACAGGCGTATACGGGCCGACGAATATAGACCCGCCGTTTCTGACCTTGCTCAGGATATCTAGAGGGTTGTGGACCTGGATGGACAGGTGCTCAGGGGCGATGCTGTTTATGATCTCCACGGCTAGCTCCATGTCCTCGGCGACGATATAGCCGGAGTTATTCAGGGCTTTCTCGATGATCTCCCTCCTAGGGGCCTTCTCGATCATCCCCTTCATGATCACCCAGGTCCTGTCCGGGAGGTCGGGATCGCAAGTGACCAGCAAACTGGCGGACAATGGGTCGTGTTCGGCCTGGGCAATAAGGTCCGCGGCGAGGAACTCGGGTACTGCGGAATCGTCGGCGAGGATGCCGATTTCCGAGGGTCCGGCAGGGAAATCAATCTCTACCCTGTTACATAGCATTATCTTAGCGCCGGTGACGAACACGTTCCCGGGTCCGACGATTTTCTGCACAGGCTCGACACTCTCGGTGCCAAAAGCCATGGCGGCGATCGCCTGGGCTCCGCCCGTCTTGTATATCTCGTCCACACCAGCGATATCGGCGGCTACAAGAGTCAGGGGGTTGATGGGCGCCGGGGTACACATGACGACCCTATCTACGCCCGCAACTCTGGCGGGGATAACTGTCATCAAAACGGTGCTGGGATAGGACGCGCGCCCGCCAGGGATATAGCAGCCAATCCTCTCTAACGGGGTAGTCTTCACCCCAAGAGTGATGCCGGGCTCCACCTCCTTGAGCCAGAGTTCCGGAGGCATCTGCATTTTGTGGAAACGTTGGATGTTGTAGGCGGAGTTCTCGAGCTCCTCTACGAGCTCCGGGGAAACCTCCTAGTAAGCTTTTTCGATCTCCTCCCTGGTAATAACGATGGAGTCGAGGTCTACGTGGTCGAACTTCTTGGCCAGATCTCTGAGCGCCTGATCTCCGTTCTTGTGGACCATTTCGACAATTTCCCTGACAACGTCCTCGACCTGTTCTACTTTGGACTCACGGTTCTCTCTCCAGAAGTCTTCACTAACTTGTTTCCACATGAGCCCCGTATCTTTTAACGAAGGATTTATATGATTTGTCTGAAGTCTAGATAACTTTATATAGAATTGGTTACAGAGCGACCCTCTGGTTCTAATATTGACGAGATCTCTGGAGCCGTAGGCTGGACTACCCTTACGTTATGAGGTGCTCTGGCACTGGAGGCGAACCAATTTATTGGCATTCGGCTATCATCCAACCGAACCATGAAGGTCATCATAGTGGGCGCGGGGGAGGTCGGGAGAGTCTCTGCCGAGACCATCTCGAATATCCACGATGTACTCGTCATCGAGAGAGATGAAACAGTCTTGAACAACCTGAAGAGTCGCCTGAATGTCTCCACCCTGAAGGCCGACGGGACTAATCCGAAGACTATCCTGTATGCCATAGGGAACCACGACGCTGACATGATCATCGCTACTCTCGGGATTGACTCCGCCAACCTCTTCGTCTGCCTTATAGCCAAAAGGTTGAAACCTTCGATCATCACTGTCTCGTCGGTCAACGACCCAGATTTCATGATCGAAACCTCCGCGCAAGGTGTAGAGGGTGTAGACATCATCATCTCCCCCGAGCTGATCACGGCAGAGAAAATGTATAAGCTGTGTGTCCTGGAGAATGCTGTGGATTTCGAGTATATGACGAACCAGGGGGCCGCCGTGGCTATATTCAGTGTGGAACCCTTTCATGACGTAGTCGGGAAGGTGGTGATGCACCTCCCGGTACTGGAGGAATGCACCGTATTCGCGATCTACAGGGACGACGTGGTGCACACCGAGACTGAAACTATGGAGATCCATTCGGGAGACAAAATTTGCGTCTTCGGCACCGACGATGCCCTCACGGGGTTTAACAAGCTCATGGGTGTGGAGTACCCGGCCAAGAACTTTGTGGTGCTAGGCGGGTCCATCGTTGGCAGGAACTTAGCGAAGTTACTGGCCGCCGATAGGATGAACGTCAAGATCATCGACAAGGATGAGGCTTTGTGCAGGAAGATGGCCAGGTCACTTAGCGGCGTGTCCATCGCATGCGCCGACTTCATAGACCCTGACGTCCAAAACAACGAGAACATATTCCGCGCGGACACTCTGGTCTCCACGTCCCATGCGGATGAGACCAACCTGCTGATGAGTATGACCGCTCAGAGACATAACTCCAGGAAGGTGATCACACGCTACTTTACCAAGGAATACGAGGATATCTTCCAGTACACGGGTATCGAGACTATTATTGGATACTTCAGTATCATATCCAACGAGATCATTAAGAGCACCATCTCGGACGAGACCGCTATCATGACTGCCAGGGACCAAAACGAATTCTATTTCATCCATGTGGTCAACGATTAGTCTAAGCTCTTGGACCGCTATCTCGGGGACCTGATGGTCCCGGAGGGCGTGAAGATCGTAGCGATAAAGAGGGACGACGGCATATTCTACCCCCGTCTAGATAGCATGTTTAGGAAGGATGATTCCATTATCGTCTTCACCTCCTTCGCCCACCGCTCGGACCTCATCAGGGTATTCGGCAAATCCTCCATCCCGGAGGTATGAAGCTGGAGTTCTGGATGCCAGAGTTTGGTGCCCGCAGGAGGATCGAGAGCACCACCATACGTACCCTTGGCATACTGGAGATTGTATTCGGGTTGCTGTTTCTAGTGCCTGCCGCCTTGGCCCTGTACTTGAGCGAGGATGAGGTCGTATTCCTCGCGCCAGTTCCCCCGCTCCTGATCCTGGGAACGCTTCAGTTGATGTTCTTCAAGGGTTCCAGTAGGTTCCGCTCTGTGAACGGCCTACTGCTGATCGGGAAAGTCTGGCTTTTCATGTTCCTAGTGTCGACGGTGCCTTTCCTCCTCTCTGGGATGGACTTAGTGGACTCACTGTTCGAGGCCGTTAGTGGGATCACCACCACCGGGCTAACAGTGATGGAGAACGTTGAGTCTCATCCCATGAGCCTTCTCGTCTGGAGGGCCCTCACCATGTGGGTAGGTGGTATCATGATCATCATAGTATTCCTCTACATAGTGCCACTATTCGGCATCGGTAGGAGCGTCTTCTACAATGAGCTGTCAGGGTTCGGCTCGTCGAGGTACTCCATAAAGATGAGGGACGCCGCGAAGTCCTTCGTCTACTCCTACGCCCTGCTGAGCCTCATCAACTTGGTGCTCCTACTCATCTGCGACATGAGCCCGTTGGAGGCATTTTGCCTCATGTGCACCACCATCTCCACCGGTGGCCTTATGTGCACCAACAACAGTATGATGTCCTACTCCGACGTCATCCAGCTTATCACCATACTGTTCATGTTCATGGGAGCCACCAACTTTTACCTCCATTACAAGGCCATCTATAGGCGCGAGAAAGGAGTCTATCGCAAGAACTCGGAGTTCAAGACCATGCTAATGTGGTTCCTTGGCATCTCGGTGATCGTCTATGTTCTGGTGATTGTGGACGGGCAGACTACGGTGGAGGGGTTGGAGGACCTTTATAAGGTCTTCAAGAACACGCTGTTTACCACCGTGTCCCTCGGGACCACCACCGGTCTATACGTCAATGACTTCACGCTATACCCCGAGCAGTGCATCTTTTTGCTGATGGTGGTAGCTCTTATCGGCGGCAGCTCCGGGTCCACTAGCGGAGGCATTAAATTTAGCAGAATCAAGATCATCTACGAGTTCCTCAGGAACAGCTTCGGTAAGTTGGTCCACCCCAATGCCATCTACGACGTAAAGATGGACGGCTCTAGCGTGGACACGGAGACTGTGCAGTCGGTCCTCACGGTTTTTCTGATCTTCATGATCACTATCATCATCGGGACCATAGTCATCCTGATCATGGGAATCACCCAGCCAACCGTCACTGGTGAGGAGATCGGTATCATTGACTCCCTGGGGTTGGCGATATCTAGCATCTCCAACGGGGGAATGGGGTTTGGCAACTTCGGGCCCACCGGTAGCTTCGCCGGGTTACAGGACCCACTCAAACTGGTCCTTATCGTTATGATGTGGATCGGCCGTCTGGAGGTCGTCACCGCCCTGGTCTTATTCACACCCGAGTTCTGGCGCGACCTTATATCCGACCACAGGCATCGTGTGATGAGGAAGAAAGACCGCAGATCGAAGTCGAAATTCTGAATTATGAAATAGAAAAATCGACTGTGAAAGCGAGTGAAAGAAAGGGTGGGAAGCTTGCCGATCCGCACATCTCCTTCTGAGAAATGGAATTAGTGCCCCTCGCAGTAAGAGAGCACGTTGAGTGCTGCCTTGTCGCCCGGTGACCTCTCGTTGATGGCGCCTGCCACGATCCTGGCCTTGTCGTACTTGCCTTTTATGGCGAGGCAGATGCCGAGCGTTTCCATCGCTCCGACGTGTCCGCTGTCGATATTCAAGGCCCTAATGGCGTACCCGGTGGCCGCCTTGTAGTTTCCGGCGATCCTTAGGACATAGGCAGCAATGGCGTTGGAGTCCGCAGTTTTATCTTTCACTGCGCCCCTCGCGTACCTGGCCGCATCCTTGTCCCTCCCTGCCAACATCAGTGCGGAAACGTATGCCCTGCGGACTTGGTAATTATCCGGGAGCTCGGAGAGAAGCTCGGTGGCGATATCGATGGCCTTCTGGTGCATACCGAGGGCGCTGTGGATCTCCGTCAGCATCACGCGGTCGAAGGGCGTGGTCTCTAATATCCTGCCGGCATACTCAAGGGCGTCCTCATATTCTTCCAAGTCAAAGAAGCAGAAGGCAGACATTCTTATGATGGGATCGTCCTGCTCCATGCCCTTTAGGATCGACAGAGCGCTGGAGGGATACTCGAGATCGCGTAGCGCCCTCACGACTTGGACCAGTGATGTGCGGTCCTCCGGGAGGTCCGCCAGGAGCATGCGCAGGATCCCCTTCGAAGCGGTGCCGTCCTCAACCACTTTGAGTAGAGACAGGCACTTAATCCTCGTCATCGGGTCGCAGTCGGCCTCAGCTATAGCCACGATTTTCGGTCCGACTAGAGAGCCCCTGCCCTCGGCGATGTCTTTTCTGATATCCTCGAATGCCGACTCGGTATCCATCGAAGTCGAATTGACATATCAATGATAAACGTTGTTTCTCGGTGTTCTAATCACGAACTTCGTAAACAGTAACAGTAAGAGGAAATCGACAATATAAATAACTGTTCAAGGCAGAGAATAGTCACCGACAGTGACTGTGAACGGTGATATCGCGAAATAATAAATTGGGAGGCTGGCGGTAATCCGCCAGTCGTTCTTTCACACCACCTATCGTACGGCTCCGTAATGGGCTATTCAAACACTTTATCTCTTCTCCCTTCGTTCGTCAACTAGGAGGTACATTCCCTGTTCCCTCAGCTAGACTTTGCTCATGACTATGTTCACTAAGCGGGACTATATGGCCTTTCATCAAGATGACATTTTGGCCATATTCCAATACCAATGTATCTAATTGGTGGATACGCTATTTTTGAGCCTTTGAGTTCGAGTGGGTACGTGTCGCGCAGATTGCAAAATTTGGT
>CAZIJM010000046.1:0-9551 GCA_964539695.1 uncultured Methanomassiliicoccales archaeon
ACCACACGGGCCGACATCCACCAAAAGATGATCGGGGCGATCAGCGACTCGCGCACATGCGTGCACGTTATTGAGTTCAAGTGACAAACTCAGGCTGACACTGGGCCTCAAGTTCCAGAAGGGATAGAAGCTGTGGTGATACCTAGGCATCATGTTCTCCCTGATCTGGATCGTTCTGGGACTGCTCATCTTCCCCGCGAGGCTGGTCATGACTGTGATCTACGTGATCATTCTCTGATACTTGTTCGATCCGAACGTCAAGGCGTCTTCCTGGACTAAGAGTGATAAAAACGGGCTAACGCCCGAATTTCTTTTTCCCGTTCTCAGATTCTGAACTCCACTCCGCGCTCCATCGCATGAAGGATATTACCGTCCAGATCCAGGAACGATGTGTACGTATCAAAGGGGTTGTGCCCGGCTTCCTCACGAACTCCACGTCCTTGTTGACGAGACGGCGGCGGGTATTGTACGGGCTATCTATCTCAAAGTAGACCCTGGTGTCCATTCCGACTGGGTCCGAGCACCTGAAGATAAGGTGACACTTCCCACGCCTCAAATAGGCCTTATCCCCAGCTTCATTCAGCAACTCCATGTTAAGGACCCCAAAGTAGAGCGCAACCAAGCTGCAGACATCCGATATCGGTATCGCGCAGGCGAAAATCATCTCCGATCCCCTCCACCGTGTATTTAAAAACCCTCCATGCGAATTTCCTATAGACATGATAGGTTTAAGGGTATGTCGGTATTTGTGCTGTCGTCTCCGGCCGGGGACAGGACTTATGGTAGTTTGTGCCAGGTATGCTGGCTCGTCATTTCCGCTACAATAATCATTAAATAGATGCCCTCTATACCATGCCATATTGCCCTGGTAGTGTAGCGGCCTATCATGAAGCCCTGTCGAGGCTTCGACTCGGATTCGAATTCCGACCAGGGCGCTCATTTCAATTTTTAACTCCGCTTTTGCTATTCCTCCGCCATATCTTAACCTTCACGCATTATTCATCTGAAAAATGATATGATTTCATTCTTACTAAAATATAGTTGTATACTTCAAGGAGGTTATGGTATCTTGTTACGATACAAGCCGTTTTTTCATGGAATGATAAAATGGATACGAAGACAACGGTGGTCTTCGCCGCCTTCCTTCTGGTCGCGACCTCCATGATCGCAGTTGAGGCTAATGCCGACGATACGGAAGTTGCGGACACTGACGACATTGAGGACAGGACATCCGAGGACAACTTCTAAACGGTCGCCATTGCAATGGTCGTGGTTATCATCCTGTTCATAATCTACGGGATCTGAAGATATAGAAAAAAGAAACTTTAAACCGTTTATCTAAATGGCGGTAATACCCACAACGTCCCCGTCCTAACTTATGTTTTTGTTATCCCCCGACTTATGGCAATCGGGCCTTTTCACAGGCCCCATTGGATCTGTAGGAAAGGTTTTTCTATTCAACGGGCTAGTGACTGACATGCGTTGGATGCTCCACGGTAAGATCCACAAAGCCACCGTGACGCAGACGCGTCTAGACTACGAGGGTAGCATTACCGTGGACCAGAATCTCCTGGACAAAGCCGGAATCTGGGTGGGCGAGAAGGTGACTGTAGCAAACGTCACCAACGGGAGTCGCTTCGACACATACACTCTCCGGGGGGAGAAGGGCAGCGGCGTCATCGCTGTCAATGGAGCCGCAGCTCACTTGTGCGACGAGGGCGATCTCATCATCATCATGGGGTACGAGCTTGTGGACGAGCCCATCAAAGCGCGCATCGTCCTGGTTGATTCTGAGAATAAGGTCTCTATGGAGCTGGTCTATTGAGGGTCACAGCCTATTCTGACGGAGGCTCCAGAGGCAATCCTGGGCCGTCTGCATACGCCATAGTAGTGACGTCCGAAGGCAGGATCTTGCACGAGCACGCTGAATTTCTGGGTGTGCACACCAACAACTATGCCGAATACAGGGGGCTCATAGCCGCCATAAACAAGGTGATAGAGCTCGGGGCCGACGAGGCCGAATTCGTCATGGATTCCCAGCTTGTCATAAGGCAAATGACCGGCAAGTACAAAGTGAGGAACCCGGACATGACCGCCCTCCACGCTGACGCCGAATCCTTGGCATCTCTGATCCCGAAGGTCTCGTACCGGAACGTCAGGAGGTTAGAGGAGTTTATCCCCCTGGCGGACGCCCTCCTCAACACGGAGATGGATCGCCGGGAGAGGAACTGAGGAACGAGGTCGCCGTCAATTGTACCAGCATCCGTATTGTATCTAGGAGTGCAGTTGTTTTAAGATCTGACTAGTGTATATCTCGGGCATAGACGGCTCACCATCTATAGAGATATCGGTTTGACGAAGATGTACGGTGGGTTTGCCGCGATATCAGACGTTAACCTCACAATCCAAAGGGGCGAGTTCATGGGTTTGCTGAGTCTGAATGGGGCGGACAAGAGCACCACTCTAAAAGCCACAACTGATCTGCTGAAGCCGATATCCAGCAGCGTGAAAATTGCCGGGATCGACATCCACAACCCAGACATGCCTGGAGCATGTGGAATGCGTCATCGAGACTCCAGAGCCCTACTCAGGTTTTATCTCCACGGAGATCATGAACTATGTCAACCGTTTTTACGGACTCGATTCCGGGGAAATTGAGATCCACTCCAGGAACATCTTAGAGATGATGAGGATATAAGAGTGACGCAACAAGAAGATAGGGAAGTTCTCCAAGGGAATGGATAGAGGATAGCCCTGGCCTAGGCTTTCTCCGAATTCCGACATCATTGTACTGGACAAACCCACGTCCGAACTGGACCCTAGGAGGATGATTGAGATCAGGCAGACCCTAGCGGAGCTCGAGAACAGAACTGCAGCCTGATCATTAACACCCATATCCTCAACAAGGTGTTCGAGATCTGCGGATCGGTAACAATGATACGCGATGGGAAGGTAATCGCCTCCGGAGACGTTTCCAGACTGATCCACGGGACTGGTGCGGACAATTAGATAACACTGGAAATCCGCACCTTGAAGCCGTTTATGCCCCAAGTTATCGGCGACCTAGAAAGGTACTAGGGTGCTACTAGATCTGAGAGAATGGGCGACTACACGCTCAAGCTCAAGTTCTCTGGAATGGCGGAGGACCAGCTCCATGTCACAGAGATGGCCTTTAAGAACGGGCTAGGCATCTTAGCCCTGAACAAGAGGGGGCCAACCTGGGGGACCTGTACATGAAGCTCACAAAGGAGGACGAGGTTCAATAACCGACGAGAACGCATCAGAGACCCAAGTCGAAGCGCGGAAACACGAATGAGCTGAAGCCAACTCGTACCGGGTAACTAGAGAAGGAAAGGAGACATTCTCGCTTGGGAGGAGGAAGGAGGAGAAGCAGGAGACGGACGTTCAGAACACTCCATCACTATCGTTCTCCAGGACGTCAGACGGCGACAAGGAGCTGGAAAAGTCCTGAGAGCTTCTATTCGCTACCAAGATCTTCGAGATAGTCCCCGCCAATTCCGTCCTAACGCAGACCCAGATGGCGTTGAAAACGCACTTCACATTCATGACCTCAGCAAGGTGGAACATCCTAGAGGCAGCAGAGCCAGTAGAGCTCGATAAACCTGGAAAGAACCGAGACGCAGACGCATCAGGACCGGGACAACATAGATGTTTCCCCCTTTGAAAGGTGACATTCACATGGAGACGGAGCTGACCAGGAAAAGTTCTACTTCCCCCATCTTTGGGGCCATCTCGTTCAGGAAAAAGAAAGAGACCGAGAACAGAAAAGGGACGTGGGGAGGGGGACACCGGTTACTATGCCAGCGACGACCAGGCCCATAGGGATACGACGTACCACATACCGTCGTTCCTGAAGCAAATCCTGGTCATGTTCATAGTTCAAATGAAGCTATTTTCCAAAATGAAGTGGACCTACTTCATGTTCTTCATGGCCGTCCTCATCTCCATCATCACAATAGTGATGTCGGATGCCATGGATCTATTCGCCGTCGAAGTCGGGATCTCCACGGGCTACATCGGACTGCTGTTGTCCATGCTACCTATGATGCTTGGATTTTTCCCGTCGTACTTTACGGACCTTCGATCGGTCGCGGGTTCAAAAATAGGGTGGCGTACATGAATATCTCCCTGTTAGTGGCATATATCGTTCTACCTGGGCAAATATTTGGTCGGATTCATTATATCCTTAGGTACGTTCATGTTCGTTTACGGCATGGCCATAATGACCGCGATGATGAAGTTTGACATGTTCGTGGCCAACATGATCACCAGTCACTGGCGACCATAATCGTGACTCTCTTCGCTTATTCCACCATTGCGTTTTGCATCAGGGCTTCACGAAGAAGTCGTCCACCATGATGCTATTTGTCCTCCTGACATTTTTGCTGTCGGTACTAGTCCTGTCGCTCGTCATCAAGTACTAGGTCCAAAGGCTGATGCTACTGCCGTGCTTTCTGTCGGACATGCCCCTGAGTCTCCTCAGGACTCTGCTAGTCAAGTTCATCGTAGGGTTCTTCACCCTCATAATGGGAAGGACCGTTGTTGACACCCGTGAGATATGGATAATGGTAAGAATAAGCATTGTATAGAGAGTGAAATTCCTGCTCCTTGGAATGTACAAGACGATGGGAGAGAGATGTAATGGATACCTGATTCTTTGCTGTGATCACTATAAACATTATGTTGGCGTTGTGCATCGTGCCAGCGCCGCCGACAAGAGCGACAGTGTCACGGACGTCAGAATCTCCGGAGCCTATGTGTACAGATCCACCATGGTCCTCACACCGGTGGAGGTTCTATATTGAACTAACGCGAACACAATCTTCGAGAATAAGAGCGTGGAAGATCAGATGATGGACACATACCTAAGCGACCTTAAGAATCGGGCTTGCATTATTCTCGTGAACGACAACCAGGACGAACTGATTCATACGTTCTCCAAGAGCAAAACGATCGTCGCGTACACGTTCATTAACTACACAAACCTGTATATACTCATCAACTACATCGAGTTGGATATCGAGCTTGTACTAGAGTCCTACAACACAAAAGACGTATCCTTCTTCGTGAAGGCTGAACTCACATTCAGTCTGACGATCTACAGCTGCGTGGACAACACGGGGCGCAAACCGACTGCAGGATCTCCTCGATGAGTGGCAGCTACCAGGTCCAGAATGGGCAATTCGGGGGTACGTTCCTATCGACGATCAGCCTCAGGATCACTGTGAATGACTACGTCTCGTACTGCGAGATAGTCTTCGACGCCTCATGCTATGTTACCCCCAACGAATCGACGATCGCCTATTTTGCCGTCTGTATCGTGGTTACCATGCTCATCTTGGCAGCATTCGCATACGTAAGACTCAGTCTCAAATGGTCCAAGTGACCCCAAGAATGGGATCGCTTTCTCACCTTTCACGTTTTCTGTGACAAACACAGACCGCTACAGGACTATGCCATCAACGGAACCCAGCTTTGAAAAAACCAAATCGTATGGCTATACAACCTTCACATCTTGATAAAGAAGCCGTGCCGTGAGGCACGGAAGTTGTTTTGTCTGCGACCATTGACGAACAGTACAACCGCCATGACCACGATCGTAACGACGAATATCACCAGTATATAGGCTGCCATGCGGTTGAAGGTGTTCTCTTTCTGCTAGACCACGTGGAGTATCGTGCTGCCGAAAACGGTGTCGTTGGTGTCCACCAGACAGTCGCTCTGGTCCGCCCATCCTAGGAAAGTGTATCTGTCCATGGACAGCTGTGGTAGGGACTCTAAGGTCGACCTGGAGTCGAGGACCTGGTTATCTACCTGGCAGCCGAGGCCTAAGTTCGGGACCATCAGGTACTGGCTGCTGGCCGTGCTCGCGTTTGTGGTCAGATACATCTGGTCCATATCGACTACAAAGACCACTGTCTTGTCGTCACTATAGAAGCTTGCAGTGGCGCCTTCGGCGTCGGAGGACCCAAAGTATGTGACCGATCCGAACCCGGTGTCAGTGATTATCAGATTGCCCTCGATCGTGTCAAGGTCGAGGTCGTCATAGTAAACGACGAGTACTCCCACATTGCCGGTAACCGATGTGCCTGTACATCCAGAAATCTGAAGGATTTGCAGTTGTTGAACACGTCCGTGCCCACAAACACGGAGGCCGCGCCCATGCCCAAGAAGTCAGCAAGCTGCATCTCTCGAGGTCATACTCCCGATGGAGGTGCATAATTCCATGCTGACAGACTTCAGGGTTGTGCAGTACTCGGACAACTTGTCGCGACCGAAGTGATGTCATTCATCATCACAGTCTCGAGATTTGTATAGTTGGCGGATGTCCCCGATTCGATTTTTGGGCCGCTGTTGATCGTCAAATCCGTAAGATCGGAAAAAGAACCTTTTGATAAAGAGATCAACGTTACCGTAAACGGGACGCCTTTATAGACGAGCGTGGAATCTAGGACGGCAAACCCGGAATTGTTATAGCTGGTCACGCCGGTGACATTGCTATCCTCCTGTTCAGAGCAATTGACCAAGATCCCAGACGAAGTCCATCCGCCTATCGAGGAGATCCCCTCTAGTTTATTGGACGTCAGGCCGACGGTCTCCATCGGGAGCACTATGATCCTCTGTCCTGCTGCGACCTAGACAGCCGGACTGCCGTTGGCCATCGTGTATGCCGTCCCGCTGGGAATGGAGATACTACCGAATTCGGTTTTCCAGCCGCTATACAGGCTGAAGGTGAATATGAACATTTCCAATGAGTACAAGGCGCTGGAGGTTTCCATTCCCAGAGAGGAGTACGTTATGTCTGTTACTTCTGAGGTTCCAATGCTCTGGAACGTCATGTCTCTCCCCCCCCCCATCCTCTTGGTTTGATACGACCACTGATGTCTCTTCTCGGATGGGGCTCTCCCGGCTTCCGCCGGATGTCTATCGGGAATGCGCTTGATCATCATATCTGAAAAATTAGGCATCTCATTTATTGAAGGCGATCATCTCCAAGACCGGTTTCACGGGTTTGGACCGCCCGTCTCTGCGTACCCAATAGCTAAAGCCGAGGACACCACCGCGCTCTCCGGAACCCCCAGCTTTCTCTTGACCATGTTCGAGTCGTATCCGCCCAGCCAGCAGGTCTCCAGTCCTAGGGAAACGGCTTTCAACATTATGTACGTGGCTGCGATAGCGTCATTGATGACCTGACGGAGAAGCTATTGGGCATATCGTAGTCCCTGATCTCGCAGACGAAAACGATGGTGTCTATGTCCGCTAACCACCTCCGGTCAATGCACATGGGGATAAGCTCTTTGATCGTCCACGAAGACGAACCTTTCGGTTTGTGCGCCCGGTTGCCGGCTGCGACAATCCTCATCAAGACGTCCCGAAGAACAAGTCTGCTACCGTAGTTCCTAGTGCTGTAGCGGGTTTCGACAATGCTCTCTAAGTCCATGAAGAGACATCGGGATCGAGGGATAACGATTTTCGCCGGAAACTCGGCATGAGAACCAAGAGTGTTTTAAAGGGTTTGCCGGAGCCGAAGCCCCGTAATGCGTTTATCCTCCCCCTGAAGGCATCATCTCGGAGATATCGACTTCCTGCGTCTCCCGTTTGATGTCCTCGATGGACTTCATCTGTTCACGCTCGGATGTCTTACGCTCTTTGAAGGCGACCTCTATGTATTCCGACGGATCCGCAGTGATCAGGTTCACAGCATCGTAGTAAAGGTCGGTAAAGTCCAGTCTTACCCAGACTCTCCCGTCCCTCTCCCTAATGTCAGTCACTTTGCCCACTGTGGAAGTGGGGGTGTACTTCAGCAGGTCGCCTACCTTCACCAGGATCATCCCTTGATGACTGCGCTCCTCTCTCCGGCAGGCTGGAACTCTCTGAGAGCTCCGCGTCCGATCTCCTTCGTCACGTTGGCGAAGTCGAAGACCAGAGAAGGATCGGCGAAGGCGACCCTTACGAATGGGTTGGCTGTAAAGGCGTCTCCACGGGCGACGTGAGCCGCCTTAGGGATACCGGTGTATCCGGACAGGTGACCGACGTTCATGGCGTAGTTGGGATAATTGGGTCCACGGACCTCCATGGGGAGACCTTCGTCAGATCTGTAGGCGAAAGAGTTCGCGGAACCGCACTGGTCCTGCAAATCAAATCCGTAGAATCCGAGCCTTCCGGTCCTTTCTTTATGCTGGAGCATAGAAAGGTACCAGCAATTCAGACCAACATCGGCAACTCCAGTTGCCATGGCTCCAGCGATACCGGTGGAAGCGGCAGCGACGGTGGCCCTCTGGGATCCACCAAAGTGGGTCTCCATGACGGCAGGGTAACGCTCGTACATTTCGAGGGCATAGGAGTTAATGTCGTCACCAAGTTTCATGATTTCATCCATGTTGGAGGGGTCTAATTTGCAGAAACCTCCGTACTTGGATTTGATCTGGTCGATGGCGTAGTACACGTAGTCCTCTAGAATGTTGTCAGTGTAGGCCGCGGTAGCATACTGAGTGAATCCGACACCTCCGGACATGTATCCGCCGAGGTAGACCTGGTCGAAGACGCTGGCTCCGAGGGCGACTGCCTCAAGGGCGGCACGTCCGGGATCGTCAGGGTAAACACGGTCGGATTGAGCGATGTCGGCCATGTATCCGAAGGGGATTCCTCCGGGCTCGTTGGGTCCCCTAGCACGTCTAGCGGGCATCATAGTTCCCATGGAGAGAGACTGATGTTTGGCACTGTAGGCAAAGTCGGCGATGGCGGCTTCTCCGGCTGCGAGTTTGTAGGCCGAGATGAAGGCCATGGAAATCTGCATGGCGGCGTGCCTGGAAACGGTGGCGCCGTCCATGAGTCTTCCAACGATGGTCGGAACGCGAACAGCCTGCATCAGAGTCTTCCCGATGGCTTTCTTCAGTTGCTCAGCCTGGTCGGCGGGGAACAGTTTGTTGATGTCAATGACGAACCTGGGGTCGATCTCGTCGATGAGCTCGTCGTCTCCGGAGTAGACCTTCACGTA
Source organism: uncultured Methanomassiliicoccales archaeon (assembly GCA_964539695.1). Classification (GTDB taxonomy): domain Archaea; phylum Thermoplasmatota; class Thermoplasmata; order Methanomassiliicoccales; family Methanomethylophilaceae; genus Methanoprimaticola. Next base: position 9,020 of record CAZIJM010000046.1, read on the forward strand.
AGAGTCCCACACAAGTGCGGGGTTAACCTCGGCCATATGCTCCTGAACGACCGCTCCACCGGGCATGGTGTGGTTGACGGTCTCGAGGTAGGCGTTGATAGTTTCAGGTGTGACCTCCTTTCCGAGTCTCCTCTCGATGGTCTGATGAGGGGAGTCGAGTCCGACCAGGATAGTTCTCCTGATGTCGTCCCAGGCCTGCTGGATGGCACAGTTGTTAACGCAGTGCAGGTCATCGGGCTCGGCAAAGATGTCGGTGTGGGAGAGCTGATAGGGCATCCAGCTCCTCTGTCCCAAGGGAACTCCGATGTCTTCGTTCATCATGGGGATGCCGCGTTTTTTGGCGATCTCCATTGCGGCGTTCTGGAACTCTACCTTAGATTTAGACTGTCTCCATCCACCGTAGCAATAATACTTGGTGGATATGTCGGTGGGCTCTTCTTTGAATTTCTTCTTGCATGCTTCCATGAACAGCTTCTCTTTTCCTGCCATGGTAATCACTCTCCCTTAACCATCCAGGGCTGGTATCCGCCCA
>CAZIJM010000047.1:0-9223 GCA_964539695.1 uncultured Methanomassiliicoccales archaeon
CTCCAGGTGGTCGTAGGCGAACAGTGCCACGCAGTCCGCCACCTTAGGTCCGACCCCCTTTATATTCATCAGGGTCTACACGCACCCGCAGTAGTCGAGCTCTGCGATGGCGTCCAGGTCAACGTCCCCGTTTTCGATGCGCCACGCAAGATCCAGAAACCTCTGCTCCCTAAACCCCAGCCTGCACCCGGGCAGGAGTTCGGCGCTGTCCAGGATCTGGTCGGGAGTCGGGAAGGACCTTCTCCCGCCTAGGTCATCGCCGAAGCGGTCGCAGACCAACTCTACCATCCTCCCTATGCGGGTCACGTTAGCGTTGGTCGCCAGAAGGTACGTTGCCAGGCACTCCCATCTGGGCTGCCTCAGTATGCGGAGTCTAGGGCAGCGAGACAACAGTGACGCCACATACTCATCCTTACTAGAGATATCGGCGATGATCGTGTCTAAATCGTCCTCCGCCCTGAAGTAGGACTTCAGGAGGGCAATGTCCGAGCATCCCTCGACCTCCGCGCCAAAGTCGGTCTGGCGCATCCTCACCACGTCGTGCCCGAGGACGCCGATCCACACATCTCCTTCCTTTCTCCAGCGGTGTGCTTGACCGCATCCGAGGGTCGGGTCCAGTGAGACGTCGAGTTCCAGCTTCATAGTCCGGGGATGCGTCTGCTCCTATGAATCCTTTGAGTCCCGTGCCGCCGCACAGGACTGGACGAACGAGTTAAATCTGCATCAGTTGTATAGAGGGGTATGAGATTCGGACCTGCAGGCTACCCCTCCGTTGGGAAGACCCCAGAGGGTTCTTTGGAGTACACCAAGAACCTCGGGCTGGACGCGCTCGAAGTGGAGTTCGTTCGCGGGGTGAGGATAAAGCCAGAAAGGGCGCAGGCTATCGGCCGAAAGGCCAAGGAACTGGACATCAGGCTCAGCTGCCACGCCCCGTACTTCGTCAGCTTCAACTCGGACAGCGACGAGATCAGGGAGAAGAGCATCGGATGGGTCATGGACACCGCTAGAGCTGCCCACAACCTCGGCGCGTACATCATCGTGATCCACACCGCGTCATATGGGAAGACCCCTGAGACCGCGCTCCCTTCCGTCATAAATGGACTGTCTAGGTGTAAGGACATGCTGGACGACGAGGGGATCAGGGAAGTCATCCTGGGAGTGGAGACCATGGGTAAGCTGGGGCAGTTCGGGACCCTGGACGAAATCGGCTGGATCATGGAAAGTGTGGATGGTGTGCGCCCTGTTTTAGATATTGCTCACGTGCATGCCAGAGGACACGGGTTCCTGAGGACCGAGAACGACATGAGGACGCTGACCGACCAGTTTTTCTCTATCGCTGGCGACATCGCCCACTTCCACATCAGCTGCATCAAATACGGCAAGAAGGGCGAGATATCCCACCTCCCCTTGGAGGCTAGGGACCCTGACCTCCAGCTCCTGGCGAACGTTCTCCAGGATTCAAGACAAGAGTGCACGTTTATCTGCGAGTCACCCCTGATCGAAAAGGACGCCGTTGTATTCAGGGACATGTTTCCCGCTTTTAGGGTACGATCCTCCCGACGACTCTTAACCAAAGAGAGTACTGATTATAAATCCTCTAACTGTTCGGATTTGCATGAACGCAAAAAACGTCAAAATCATCACCGTGACTGCGGTAGTGATCGTAATGTGTCTCCTGTTCTCCTGGGTGCAGAATGGCAACCAGGATGGTGACGTCAGGGATGGTTTGTCCAGCGAACAGTATCCTATGTATGTCTACTGCACCGGCTTAGTCGCTGAGGCCAATGTCCCCGAAAGCCTTACCGTCACCGTCAAGGGCTCTTCCGTGACGGTCACTAACGGGCAGTTGGTCACGGACATCGTTTTGATCTCCGACTGCGAGGCGGTCTCTGTTGCAGAGTACGGTATCCAGCTGTACATGAAAGACAGAACCCTGTACGTGATAAGTCTATCAGCACCGGCGACCTGCAGCTGACCTATCTGACACTGTCCAAAGACAACGAGACCACGATCTTCGATGACAAGATGAACTTGACCGAGACGTACGACCTGTCCCTCCGTTCAACCGACGACACCGGGTTCGGCGACGACATCGTCACACGTACCATCACGGTGAACAGTCACGACTTCTACATGGTACGTGGCACCGTCCGAATATCTATGGTTGAGATGTTCTTCATCGGTCGTGAAGAATGACGGTACTAGGTCGGTGGTCACCGACATGTGCAGCATCTCCAAGGACTACGCTGAGATCTGCGGGCCGTATTCGAGGGGACAACATGATAGCCTCCTTAGTCGACGACATTAACTCCATAACTGGAAGCACTGGCGGATTCGCCACCAACCTTACCAGAGAGATGTGGAGACTGGTGACGCGACCTACAACGTACGGATCGAAAATAGGATGGTCAGCCTGATAGGTGATGCCAGTTCCCAGCCTGGAACTGTGGTCTGGATAATAGGAGACAACCTGATCCTTACGTCTGAGGGACAGGTCATCGCCCAGGACGAGAAGGATCTGACCGTCATTGTACAACCCCAGGTCTGATGGGCGCCTCGCATTCACGACTTAACCATTTTTATATGGGAATTTGCTCCCCATCCTCATTGCCACTGTGGCTCAGCGGTAGAGCGGCGGTTTCGTAAACCGTAGGCCGGGGGTTCGATCCCCTCCAGTGGCTCCATAATTTTCACCACCATCATTTGGATAAGGCCGTATCATGGGTGTCGGGAGCCGATAAGAGACCATGTCGGGTGAGGAGGTCTTACTTTATGAAGGATCTCGGGGGATCCCCCAGACGGAAAAACACAGACCACTGGTCAACAGTGGGACTCCCCTCGTCGCTCTTCTTCATGTAAGTGTTAATAATCTTAATGGCGCAGACGTCGCCGCACATGGAGCATCCCTCACTCTCCTCAGTACATCCTCTGCACCTGTACCTACGGGCCTTCTCCTCGTCGATGCAGGTGGCGAACATGGTCTCCCAGTCAAGGGCCTTCCTGGCTTTGGCCATTCTGGTGTCCCTTTCCCTACCAACACCCCTGCAAAGGTCGCCCACGTGAGCGGCAATCTTCGATGCGATGACCCCCTCCTTCACATCGTTGACGTCGGGCAGCGAAAGGTGTTCTGCGGGAGTAAGGTAGCAGAGGAAGTCGGCGCCGTTCTGTGCAGCTATGGCACCACCTATGGCTCCGACGATGTGGTCGTAGCCGGGCGCGATGTCGGTGACCAGCGGCCCGAGAACGTAGAAGGGCGCGTTGTCGCAAATGCGCTTCTCGATCTGCATGTTCATAGGTACCCTGTCCAGCGGCACATGCCCCGGGCCCTCGACCATGCTCTGGACGCCAGCATCCCTGGCTCTCCTGACCAAATGGCCCAGGGTCATTAGCTCGGAGATCTGTACCTGATCAGAGGCGTCGTCGATGCAACCTGGCCTGAAACCGTCTCCTAGGGATAGCGTGAACTCATACTTCCTGGCCATCTCTAGGAGGTAGTCAAAGTTTCTGTACAGGGGGTTCTCTTCGTCGTTGTGGAGGATCCAGGCGGTCAGGAACGAGCCACCCCTGGAGACTACGTCGGTGATCCTCTGGCACTTCTCCAGCCAGCGAACGTTCTCCTTGGTGATTCCGCAGTGAACGGTCATGAAGTCCATCCCGTCCCTAGCGTGCTTCTCGATGCCATTGAAAATGTCGTCCTCGGTCATCTCGACCACGGCGTTCCTCCTGGCGGCAGTGAGTCCCGTCTGATAAATCGGGACGGAGCCCATCATAACAGGACACTCCCTGAGCAGCTTGGCTCTGATGGCATCGATGTCCCCACCCGTGCTAAGGTCCATGACAGCGTCGGCGCCGTACTTCATGGCGACTCTTAGCTTCTCCAGCTCCGCGTCTAGGTCCACGATGTCCCTGGACGTGCCCAAGTTCACGTTGATTTTCACCGAGAGCCCCTCGCCGATCGCAGCGGGCTCAGGGTCGTGAACCGGATTACAAGGAGCGCAGATACGGCCTGAGGCTATACCGTTACGGATAAACTCCGGGCTGACGTTCTCCTTTTCGGCTATCTTCTTCATCATCGAGGTTATCTCGCCCCTGCGGGCCATATCCATTATTGTGCTCATTGGGAATCATCTCCGTATCTTCCTATCAACGTTAAGTTAGTTTGGTGTGGGTTGACCGGTGTCTGTGAAGGCCGCAGAGCCGTCCGTCTGAACTGGAACGGGCGACTTTTAGAATACACTCGGGACAATCACAATGACGGAGCCCCACAAGGAAGCGAGACATGCAAATGAGAAAAAGGGCGAGAGTAATGACAAGAAGAAGGAAGTCAGAAAGAAGGATAACGACAGCATCAAAGCATCGAGAAAGGAAATTCGCAGGGTCTTCTCCGAAGTTAACCCAGGTGAAAGCGCAGGAATGTTCAATGACCGGAGCAAGTTCGCTTTAAACTACCTGAACAATATCATCCTAGGAAAAAGGACAGGAAGCTCAAGATCATAAGGAGTTGATACTGTTTGGAAATTGCGTGTAACGCATGAACGCCCACATCGGGAAGCACTGTTCTGACAAGATCCATGATAAAAATCAGACAAGCAATACTATCCGAAGGACGAGAGGGTCTCCAGGGATGCGTGTTATCACGCTGTTACGCGCGTGCGTACGCATACTACACGCGCGTATATATAATAGGAAAAAATCACCTAGCTGATAACAATGGATGGGAGCATAAAGCACGCCGAGGAGGAATATGATGCGGACAGTATTGTGGCTCTCAAAGGCCTGGAGGCTGTAAGAAAGAGGCCCGGGATGTATATCGGTTCCACCGATTCCCGCGGACTGCACCACATGGTTTACGAGGTCGTGGACAACGGTATCGACGAGGTCATGGCCGGGTTTGCCACCGAGGTCGACGTCACCATCAATGAAGATGGCTCCATGACCGTCGTGGACGACGGTAGGGGAATCCCCACAGGCATCAACCACGAGGAAGGGAAGTCCGCCCTGGAGATGTGCCTCACCGACCTGCACGCAGGAGGTAAGTTCAACCAGAACAGTTACAAGATCTCCGGGGGCCTGCACGGTGTGGGCGTATCCGTGGTGAACGCCTTGTCAGAGAGGCTCATCGCTACCGTTTACAGGGAGGGCAAGGTTTGGAGGCAGACGTACAAGTTGGGAGTCCCAGACGGCCCCGTGGAGGTCATCGACGACTCCGATAGGCACGGTACCGAGATCACCTTCTGGCCGGACCCGGAGATGTTCGAGACCACCGACTTTGACTACACCACCCTCCAGAACAGGTTCCGCAACCAGGCGTTCCTGAACAAGGAGGCTACCATCAACTTTGAAGATAAACGCACCGGTAAAATGGAGCACTTCCATTACGACGGAGGCGTCTCCGAGTTCGTGCAGTACCTTAACAGGTCCAAGACGCCCATCCATCCCGTCCCGATCCACTTCACCGGGGAGAGGAACGGCGTCATGATCGACATAGCCCTCCAGTACACTGACGGATACAATGAGGAAATCGACTCTTTTGTGAACACCATCTTCACTTCCGAGGGAGGCACCCACCTTACTGGGTTCAGGACGGCCCTCACCAAAACCATCAACGACTACGGGAAGGAGAACAACCTACTGAAAGATATCACCCTGGAGGGATCGGACGTCAGGGAGGGGCTCACGGCAATCGTCAGTATCAGGATGTCCGAACCCCAGTTCGAAGGACAAACTAAAGCTAAATTGGGCAGCAGCGTAGCCCAGGGCGCAGTGTCCGGGCTGATGGGCGACAAACTCACCGAGTATTTATTGGAGAACCCCTCGGTGGCCCAGACGATCGTCAGGAAGGCTGTCTCGGCGTACGAGGGCCGCGAGGCCGCTAGGAAGGCCAGGGACGCCACCAGGAGGAAGAGCGCCCTGGAGAGCAGTAGCCTACCCGGGAAGCTAGCAGACTGCTCTGAAAAGGACCCCGCCAAGTGTGAGCTGTATATTGTCGAGGGGGACTCCGCCGGCGGTAGTGCCAAGCAGGGCAGGGACCGCGCGTTTCAGGCCATTCTCCCTATAAGGGGAAAAATCCTCAACGTGGAGAAAGCCAGGCCGGACAAGCTGCTGGATCATGAGGAGATCAAGAACCTTGCCATTGCCATCGGCGGCGGCATAGGTAGGGACTTTGACGTCACCAAGATCCGTTATCACAACATTGTCATCATGACCGATGCAGACGTGGACGGGGCGCACATCGGGACGCTCCTGCTTACGCTATTCTACAGACAGATGAGGCCCCTCATCGAGGCGGGGCACGTATACATCGCCATGCCCCCGTTGTACAAGGTCTACAAGGGCAAACGGCAGATCTATGCCTACAACGAGAAGGAGATGACCGCCACCATGGCAGAGCTCGGCCAAGGCGCGAACGTCTCCAGGTACAAGGGTCTGGGGGAAATGAACCCGCAACAACTGTGGGAGACCACCATGAACCCCGAGACCAGGATTATGAAGAAGGTGACCATCGAAGACGGTATGATCGCCGATCAACTGTTCTCCGTCCTGATGGGCGATGACGTCGAGCCGCGTAGGGAGTACATCATCGAACACGCCCACGAGGTCGTCAACCTGGATGTGTGATACTATGGATGGAGAGGGGAAGCTCATCATCCAGCCCATCGAGAAAGAGATGCATCGCTCGTATATTGACTACTCCATGAGCGTCATCATCGGCAGAGCGCTGCCCGACGTCAGGGATGGCCTCAAGCCGGTTCACAGGAAGATCATGTATGCCATGTCCGAGCTCGGACTGGTGTACAACAAGCCCCACAAAAAGTCTGCTACCGTGGTCGGAGAAGTATTGGGTAAGTATCACCCTCACGGCGACACCGCTGCGTACGATGCAATGGTAAGGATGGCCCAGCCGTTCTCCCTCAGGTACCCCCTCATAGACGGCCAGGGCAATTTCGGGTCCGTGGACGGTGACCCGCCCGCAGCCATGCGTTACACCGAGATCCGCATGTCCAAAATGGCTAGCGACCTGCTGGCCGACTTGGACAAGAACACCGTCGACATGATGAACAATTACGACGAGTCTTTAATGGAACCCACTGTCCTGCCTAGCAAGTTCCCCAATCTGCTGGTGAACGGCTCCGACGGCATCGCCGTGGGGATGGCCACTAAAATGCCGCCCCACAATCTCAGGGAGATCTGCGATGCCATCATCTACACCATGGACCACCCCGACGTCACTCTGGACGACCTAATGCGGTTCGTTAAAGGCCCCGATTTCCCCACTGGCGGCACGATTTACGGTATCGGTGGCATTCGTTCCGCCTACGAGACTGGGCGCGGGAGGCTTAAGATCAGGTCCAACACCCACATCGAGAAGATGGACAATGGGAAAGAGATGATCGTCGTCGACGAGATCCCCTATCAGGTCAACAAGGCCCAACTCATCGTCCAGATCGTCAACCGCGTGAAGGAGAAGGAAATTGAGGGCATAACCGATCTCCGCGATGAGTCAGACAGGCATGGCATGCGCATAGTGATCGAGCTCCATAGGGACGCCCTAACCAACGTGGTTTTAGAGAATCTGTTCAAGAAGACCTACATGGAAGTTACCTACGGTATCATCAACATCGCGCTGGTGGACAACAGGCCCACCACCCTAGGCCTAAAAGTCTTGATCACACACTACATCGCCCACAGGAAGGACGTGGTGATCCGCAGGACGAAGTACGAGCTGGTCCAAGCAGAAAAAAGGTTCCACATCTTAGAGGGGCTGATGAGGGCAATCGATATGCTGGACGAGACCATCGCCCTGATTAGGGAGTCCTCCAACACCGAGGAGGCCAATACCGGCCTGCAGAAACTTCTGGGGATAGACCAAGAACAAGCAAAGGCGATTCTGGACACGAAGCTCCAGAAGCTGACCGGCCTCGAGCTGAACTCAATCAGAAAGGAGCACGAAGACTTGAGGGTCCAGATAGAGGACCTGAGGGGCATTTTGGCCCACGAGTCCAGAGTGCTGGAGATCATCAAATCCGAGACCATGGAGATGAGGGAGACTTACGGCGATGATCGCAGGACGGTCATCAACCCCAACGTCATCGATACCGACGAAGAGGACCTTATCCCCAGAGAGCAAGTGGTTATCACCATCTCCGCGGATAACTACATCAAGAGGATCCCGCTAAGCACCTACAGGCAGCAGTCTCGCGGGGGTGTCGGTCTCACGGCCATGCAGACCAAAGAGGAGGACCATGTGGCCTCAATGTTCGTCACATCTTCTCACGACTACGTGATGTTCATTACCAACCGCGGCCGCCTGCACTGGCTCAAAGGCTACAGGATCCCGGAGGGTAGCAGGCAGTCCAAGGGCAAGCCCATCATCAATTTGCTGTCAGACCTGGAAAAGGATGAGAAGGTGGTCAACACCATATGCGCCTCCGGCTTCCCCGAAGATAGGTACCTAGTATTCTGCACCAAGAACGGACTGTTCAAGAAGACCGCGCTGTCCGCTTACGGCAACGTACGCACCAAAGGCATCAAGGCCATCAAGTTGGAAGACGATGACGAGTTGATCGAGACCGACATCACCGACGGCGCGGACCAAATTATTATCGCATCCGCTAACGGACTGGCGGTGAGGTTCAATGAGTCTGACGTTCGCCCTACTGGGAGGGACACTATGGGTGTTAAAGGCATGACACTTAACTCCGGCGACAGGGTAGTATCTATGGCGATCGTGAAGCCCGGCGACAGATTACTGACAGTGTCTGAGAACGGATACGGCAAAATATCTGAGGTGGACGATTACAGGAAGACTCACCGTGGTGGCAAAGGGGTCATCACCATCAAGACCGACGAGCGTAACGGACAGGTGGTCAGCGTCAGGAGGGTTGACCCTGGCGACCAGCTCATGCTGACATCCACCTCCGGGAAGATCATCCGCATTGACACTGATGAGATCCGCGAGACCGGGCGCAACACCAAGGGAGTCAGAGTCATGGACATGCGTAACGGCGACAAGGTTGTCGCCGTGGAGCCGATCATGACTGAAGATCATGAGGACGTCGCCGTGGAGCCCCCAGCATAGATGCAATGATCCAGACGGGTCCTGGCCGTTTCAGACCCATTAACATTGTTGTACAATTCGATAGACGTGATGGACTGAGCCGGTCCAATGACCGGCTCATTTTCCCTTCACTATGACTCCGTTGCCGGTCTCTTCGAGCACTTG
>CAZIJM010000048.1:0-9196 GCA_964539695.1 uncultured Methanomassiliicoccales archaeon
TAAATGACCTCTGAACGCATCCTCCGTGTGCACACGGAAGGGGAGCAGCGCAGCGCTTCCCTTGCAGACATCCAAAAACTGTTTGATAAACTGTCTAGCATAGTAGTTTGAGAGCACCTCAGAATTCTCCAGGTCCATGTTGAAGATGAGAACGAAAAACCCAGTGGTCATCATAATGTTGAAGGCCTCACCGTCGGTGAGGCCATTCTTTACCGCCTTCTTGACGATCTTCGAGTCCTCCATGTTTTTCACGTCTATGTCCAGGACGCAATACGTGTAGCCGGAGAGGTCTGGACCAGATCACATCTGACCTTTCTGATGTAGAGACTCCTGTCGCCAAACATGGTAAAGTTCTTGCGGGCATAGTCCCAGAGAGAGCTTTCTCGTGCAGGCTCTTGTACTATCGCTTCCAGAATTTAGACGAAACATGAAGTTGATGTTCGAATCGCACATATCACGGAGGTTCTTATTAGTGGGATACTCAGTGCCCAGCAGGGCGTAGGCGCAGCCCACGCTCTGCTGCTCTAATTCCCTGATAGTATGAATCAGCGTGGTGAAGTTCACGATGTTCCCAGATACATACCTGATGAAGATAGACATTCCCTGGTTCTTGTCCACGACTTTGCCCAGGTAGGTGTAGATCTTCTTCACCTTTCCATTCTTCTTGTACGATCTAACGGCGTTCGTGTACTTGCCGCCGCCTGTATATATCAGATGCATGCATTTAATATACCTTGTAGATATAAAATTATATCTACAAATAAAATCAAATACTTTAAAATATTAAATAGAACATGAAAAAACTAAAATATTTAGATATCAACATTAATTAAAATAGAAGGATGGACGAGCTAGAGACGTAAATACAATTGAGTCTGGGAACTCAGGATAATTACGAACTTCGTGAACAGCAGCAGCGAGAAAAAGTCGACAGTACAATTAGATAACTATTCAAGACGGAATAGTCACCAACAGTGACTGTGAGCAGTGATACTGCGAAACAATTACTGTCAATGACAACCGCATGCGGCTGTTCTGAACATGCTCACGCTAACAAATGACAAAGGCAAAAGACCGCGTCCATTGTCAGATGTACTTTTCGATGTTGATTAAACTGGCTAAGAACCTGTGGATCAGATACTCTATGCCAATCGCCTGATGAGGACGATCCGTGTTGTAAACTCTATCCATCTGGCCACAGTCTCCTTCACTTTCTCGACAGTCTTCATGGAACTAAAAATTCTTCAGTTACTTGATGGCGGTTTCGTGAGATATCTCTATTTTTCCCTGCGTCTAGAGGTGGGGACCCTGCCCATAGTGTGCTAGATCTTGTTCCAGTTTTGATCTCCCTTTCTCACCGATGACTGAGTAGAATTTGGACCCGTGGTTCGAAAGGATCTCCCTCGGATTATCGTACCGGTCTACGACGCTTTACATCAGTTTAATGACGTTATCCGCCGACTAGCAGTCCGAGATGTGATATGTGAGAATACACCACGAATGGTGGTCCAGAATCCATATCGAGTGAACGCCGATTGACTATATCTTGTAGTGATCCAAAGCAGGTTGAGGCTCGGGCGTGCTAAGACTATCTGTAGATCTTGTCCTTGAGGCGCCAGGAGGACCTCCAAGGAGACCCTCCTGGCGCCGTATCTTGTCAATGGTGGAGCAGACCATGTGAATCTCATGCTTTTCCCATAGCTTTTTCTGGAGTTTATAAGAACTGAACCCTTGAACTTCTTTGTGTTGTACAGCTCGATGATCGCTTCGCGGGTCTTTCATCTAAACTTCTCGATGATCTTGGACGAATGGATATCGAGTTAAAGATCGACATCAGCACCTTGCGGTTTTGTATTTCAAGTTGTGGAGTTTCCTAACTCTGTAAATGCGTGATCACTTGGACACTAAGCTCTTCGACGCACTAAATCTTTCTGCCGCGCGATAGCAGTACATTTTGTCTTCAGCGACGGCGATCTTGACTGTAGTTTCTTCATAGAAGTCCGATTTTCTTGTGCTTGTGACCATCGCAAACGGTGACCATGACATCCATCCTACTGTCAACTATTTCCTTTGTGATTCTTTTGGTGCTAACTGGATTTGATTCATTTTATCACCATACTATGAACGAAGTCCGTTTATAATCATAGTTCCATTCAGCCGACAACACCGAGTTTGTATACGAACTCGGTGTTGTCGGTATTCATGAATTGTATGATTAGAACAACACTTAATCAATTGATATAAACACGGAAATAGGTATACGATGCCGTCGAAAGCGACCTTCGAGAAATATAAGAAGAAGCTGTCCTTCATAGACGAGGCCACGCTGCGCGCTAAAATCTCGGACCTAGAGGAGAAATTCATCAGGGTCACCGGGAACTCTACAGTCTGGACACCTCCCCAGAATTCTTGACCGTTGACAGATAGTTCAAATCTAAGATCAGCCCTAGGACCAACAACTAGTCCAACTAGGACTCCAGGTTGGACCTAGCCATACTGGAACTGAGGTCTTGTGGTCTGGTGTATGAGCCTTCCAACGAGTATTGTCACATGTATTCGATTGTCAACAACATCTACACCATCGTCAGGGCGGTACTGGTCATCAGGGGTGACGACGGGAGGATGTTGAGCTGAAACTACATCCTCTGCCTGGGGATCTGAGGACTAGAGTTGCAAGATACGGGCTGTTTAAACCAGTGATCATAACCTTGTCCGAAATGAGCACCACTGTGCTGACCAACAACCTCCTAAACAATTATGCTTACGCCTAGGAAGCAGTATAACAGGACTGGGCACAGGGGCAGGAGCCTGTGGATTCTGGATATCTACATCCACAACGGAGGTGCATCTCCCTATACAGGAACGCGTACCACCTTCACAATTTCGGCTTGATGAGAAATATTTTCGACTTCGTCATGATGATTAATGCTCCCTGTGGGTCATTCAATACCATTTTATCGTTTGGAGGCCACTCAAAGTGCGAGGATGATACGATGGAGAATGACGCTGATTTCCTTTACCAGATACGCGACCTGATGATAAACGATCTGGACCAATACAACGCATTATTGTGCTACGCGTTCCAGGTCACGGAGCAACAGCTCATGAGGGTCGGGTAGAGAAATGAAGATATTAAGCAGTCCAAATTCCCCATCCCGGGGAGGATCGACATTCTGGATGATACGACGGCAATGAGCTGGTGTCCTAGTTCGCCATGTACCCTTGCAGATGAACATCCACAACGAGGTCTACTTTATCGGATACATTATTAGCGTTACCACGTGCCCGAAGTACTCCAGGCGCAAGATCATGCGTAAGCTGATGCACAGGAACCTTGTGAGGACGAGGGAGAAGGAGTAGTCCCTGGCTTTGCTGTTCCCCTACTCGATCCCGTTCTACAGGGAGTTTGGGTGGGAGATCATCTCCAATAAAATCTCGTACCGCATAAAGGACAGCTAGATTTACCCTAATAGGAAGCACGCCACCAACGGGTACATGAGGAGGGTGTACTGGAACAACTCCGATTTTATGAATCTGTACACGAAGTTCGCGCTCTGCACCTACGGGTGCCTTCTGAGGAACACTCCGTTTGGGAGGAGTACTGGGCGGGACGAGGTTGAAACCGTCATCGCGGTATATTATAGTAGGAACGATCCTGTGGAGTACATGTTGTATCTGATTAAGGAGGACATTATGCATAACAAGGAGATGATCTACTTCAACAGGTAGACCTAGAAAGAGCTCTGGAAGCACATCAGCGCCCACCACTCCTGATTGACGAGATTCGCGGGAACACCTACCAAAACGAGCTGATGACGTTCTACCTGGACAACGGGAACATCGCGGAGACAATCAGGCTGTACATCATGGGCAGGATCGTAGACGCAAAGACGTTTTTTATAAAGTACTGTTGTGACCCCACCGAGGAGGACGCGTGCTTCAGCTTCAAGATCGAGGATAACTTTCTGGACTGGAACAACAAGAGCTTTACGGTATTTTTCCATCATAGCAGGACCACAATCACCGACAGGGAGCCGACCCATATCATGGGGATGACCATAGGCATACTCACCGGCTTCTGCTAGGCTATATGACGACCAATTAGCTATACAAGCTCGAGAGAATCTGGGGAACGCTCGAGGCCATCTAGATCCTAGACGAGGTCGTGATCCACGAGATCTCCTACATTTCTGACTTCATCTGATATAGTGGAGGAAGGATAAGACGTACACTTCGGGGGGCCATCCCGCTCCCTTCGCATCCGAACCAAAACTTATCGATATACCCCCATCAGCTGTGCGCATGGACTTCCGTGTACGACTTCGAATGATAATATTGTTAATTAATTATTTAATAATTAACGATAAATTATAGACGGACAACGATAAATAGAGACATTCCTTTTACAGTCAGGAGGGTGGTTTCCACGGACAAGGACCTCGGAAGACTAAAGATACTGTATAGGGGACTGTTCTACATCCTATTCCTGGTATTGGTGGTTGTGATGGCAGTCTTAGCTTTAATAGGAGCAGTCTTAGAGTGGGAGTTCCTAGACCCCGGGTTCATCGGCGAAAAGGCCCCTGAATTCCAGTTGACCGTCTTCGTCCTCTTGATGTGGGCACTGTTGTTCTTCCTGGTGGTCTGCGTCATGCTGATGAACATCGTCAGGTCGATCTACTGCGAGTACTCCTCATTCATGACCAAGAATGTGATGTGCCTAGAGGTGATAGGCGTAGCTTATATTGTCTTCCCGACGCTCGTGTCCCCTTGCTGTACCTGCCCCTCGGGGACATTACCGCCATGGAGGTCATATCCCTCATCTTGTCCTGTGTGCTTATGACCGGGATTTTCTACTGTCTCTTGCTGGTATTCGGGTACGGATGCTGGCTTCATAAAGAGTTCGACGAGACACTCTAACGGAGGATGCGTATGACGATAATACTCAGACTCGATAGAGTTATGGTTGATCGGAAGATGTCTCTCAACGAGCTGGCGCACCGCGTGGGCATTTCCAACGTCAACCTATCTAACATCAAAACCGGCAAGGTCCACGCCATCAGGTTCTCAACCCTTAACGGGATATGTAGAGCACTGGACTGCCAGCCCGGCGATATTCTAGAATACGTTGACGATGAGGATGACGAGGTCGCCAATGAATGTTCTAGCCCATCTGTCAAAAATAAGGCATTTCGAGAGAAACAATCATGAACAATAAATATCTAAACAAAGTTTAATGTAATGGGGTGGGTACGTGGAAGAGCTGACGCTGTTGACGAGTCTGGCAGTTTTCACTCTGCTAGCAGCGGTCTGCTCGATCATTTTCAACAAGATCAAGCTCCCTCCTCTTATTGGGTACATAGTCGCCGGTATAATCATCGCGAATGTGTGGACCATCACCGAGGAGAGCCATGAGATCGTGGACATTCTGTCGGACATAGGTCTGGTCATGCTGATGTTCTGCATCGGGCTAGAGATCAACCTAAGGAAGATCCGCAAACAGGGGATATTTGCAATAGCGGTGGCGGTCATACAGTTGCCGCTGATGGTTCTAGGAGGAGCCATAGGTGGCATACTGATGGGCCTCAACATGGTCCAGTGCATCTGTCTGGGCGCTATCATCTCCGGATCGAGCACCGCGGTGGTCATGGCTGTCCTCAAGTCGCAGAACAAGCTGGACAAGGAGCACATTGAAATGCTCGTCCTGATCACGATCATGGAGGACATTGGCCAGGTCATCATCTTGTCCATGATTACCCCTATCTTGGCGACCAATGATCCTAACATCGACGTCAATAGTCTCATCGTTATGATCATGAGCATCATAGTGTTCATGATCGCCAGCCTGCTGGTGGGACTTAGGCTGATCTCAAGAATGATAAACTGGGTGTCGGACAATGTTTCGGACGAGATTCTTACCGTGTTCTCCGTTGGACTGGCCTTCGGCATGGCGCTGTTGTCCATCCACATTGGGCTCTCCATGGCTATCGGGGCCTTCTTGATGGGGATGATGATAGCCGCGAGCAGGAAGAGCAAGGAGATCAACCATAAGATTGAGCCCATGCGGGACCTGTTTATGGCCATATTCTTCATCTCGATAGGGATGGAGATAACGGTCTCGACACTGATGGATAATATCAGTACCATCATCGTGATCTATCTGCTGTTCATGATGCTGAAGATCGCCACCGTGTTCCTAGCCTACTGGGTTGGTAATGAGACCGCCCGCAATGGTTTCCTGTCTGCTACCGGACTGGTTGCTATGGGCGAGTTCGCGTTCATCATCGCCAGTGAGGCCCTTGAATACGGCGTTATAGATGACCAGCTATATACCTCCGTCGTTGGGGCGGCGCTGGTGTCCATGGTAGCCTTGCCGTTCCTCACCAGGTACGCCGGGGTCATCTGGGACAAGTCCGTCGAGAAATGCCCTAAACTGATTTACTGTGCCTGCTGCAACATCAACGCAGCCAGAGACAGGACCTACGCCCGCGTCCAGGCGACCTCAAAGAAGACCCGCAAGGCAATGTACAGGAGTATGACCCACACCTATATCAACGTCCTGACCATTGCGGCGATAGAGATCTTCTTTTACTTCATCTTCAAGCCTGCCATCAACTGGATCACTAGCGGTTTCGGCGGCAACGAGACTATATGGGGCATAGCGCTGATCGCGGTGAATTTCCTGGTCCTGACCATACCGATCTACCACTTGGTTAACAATGTGAAGTTCCTGGATGAGGTGGTCATCAGCGGTGCTCGCCGCATCGCCCAGAGGGAAGGTTCGTCGGCAGAGCCGGGCGCAATCTATCAAAGATTTTTGGAGATCAACACCTACATCATGGTAGTAGTCATCGACGCCGTGATCATCATCCTGGTCCCCAACTCCATAGGGCTCTGGCAGCACCTACTGGTTCTCGCGGTCGCGGTGGTGTTCCTCGGGGCATTCTACTTCAAGAGGTCCTACGAGGACAAGAGAGGTAAGCGTGATCAGCTAGACGAGACAGAGGAAATCGGAGAAGAGGAGGAGTGAATTCGGCGCCTGCCGATCTCGCGGAGACGATTCTCTATCTCGAATGCTGTCTCTCTGAGATCTCTCAAGCCGGGAGCGTATTTTAGGCCGTTGGTCTTCTAATGCAGGGTGTTCGTCCTTCTGGCACCGCAGTTGGCGGACTTTATAGCCTGGTTTATTTGCATCATGATTGCCGACGGGGAGTAGAGTATGAACTTAGACAAGAAGGCGAAAGTTATACGGATCTTCTCGAGCACGATTTTCTCCATACCCACCACCTCCACCCTATGATTATTTAAAGCCTCGGTCACAGTCACAATATTGTCGATCTCCCCTAAGGTGTGGCCGTCGATGCCGTCTGTGTATCCAATGCCATCCTATCGGCGGAGGTCTGCGCCTCCCAGTCGGAGTTACGACTCATGCCGTTGCACAGGACTTCTTAGACGTTCAAGCGGCGGGCCACGTCCTTGGACAGGTACCCCTTGTGAATGCAGACCTCGACGCTCTTGTTCCACATGAGGTAGCCTATGGTGGTGGGCGGCTAATACAACACAACTTTTATCCTCCAGCAGATCGAGGAGCTTCTTGGTGGTGCAGTTTCTGAGAGCTAGCCAGGGAAACTTCTGAAGCTCCGGATGGGTGCGGCGATACCAGAACCGCTTTAAGTCGGCGACTTCGTAAAAGTAGACCAGGATGTAAGGGCTAGAGGTGCTGACTTCCATTCCTGGGATCACCAGGACGTCCGGATTCATGTTCTTGATCCTGATGATGGAGGCGATGAGATTGTGGTCGGTGATGGCCCCCCCCCCCCCCCCCGGCATATGATGCTCAACCGGGCTCCGCAGAATGCGCATCTGTCGCTGTTAAACTCTTCCATGTCCATACAATAGCCTAGGCGTCTGATCACGGCCCTGCCGCATCGGAGGCAGTAGGTGCTGTAGGCTTCCTCATCCAGGATGTTCTCGGCGTACAGGTACTTCAAACCGGTTTCAATGCCGATCCTCCTGCATCTCATGACGGTCTCGACGAGGGTGAACCCCACATCGGTCATCTGATTGTCTGGACGAAATCTGGTAAAGTGTACCGGCACGTCACTGCCCAGGGTGTTGCGCACCCAAAGGCAGAACACAGAGACCTCGTCTTCGAAATCGTTGTACCCTGGGACCACCGAGTAAATGAATTCTAAGTGGACACCTTCCTCACAGACTATGCATGCCGACCTGAGGACCTCGTCCAAGCGCACCTCGTAAGTCTTCACGTAGAACTTCTCACTGAACCCTTTACGTCCATGTTATCGCGTTGGCGACACTGCATAGCTCCCCGAGGGACTCCTCGTTGATCAGGCCGTTGGTAACCAGCACCAGATAAAAGTCAGATGCCACGTCCATGACGTCCATAATGTACTTGAACCAGATCACGGGCTCGTTGTATGCGAATGCTATTATACCCTGGCCCTTGTCCCTGCACATCTTGATTAACTCATCTAGGAACTCGTGAGTGGTGTGCTTTTTGCCCGATGATAGTATGGAGATCGTCTATTTCTGACAGTGCTTGCAGCTCATGTTGCAATCGATGCTGCTCATAAAGAAGGACCCCGGATTTGGGTCTGTAGTTGTAAAGTGGTTTTTTCTTTATGGGGTCGACACCCATCGACGAGACTTTGCCATAAGAGTAGGCAACGAGCATGTTCTCGTTCATCCTGCGAGAACCGTACCTCTCGTACTGCCCCGGTCTTAACCTGCAGACGTGGGGGTAGAGTCCACACACATAAGTGTCATCATCCCGGATGTAGTACCTAGACTCGACGCGCTCGGTAGTTTCCATAGGGTATCACCGTCCTGAGTCCGTCATCGACCAATTCCGGTTTTCCGGACTCGTCGACCATACCGATGATGAAGAACTCCACTTCGGCCTCGTATAGTCTGTCCAGGCGATCCTTATCCGCCGTGAAGACGAGCTCGTACTCCCCTCCCCATTCGAAGAGGAGGTCTGACACCGGCCTACCGGATTCGGCGGCCATCTCGTCCACCCACGGTCCACGGGGGATAAATCCTAACTCCACGCTAATCCCGACGCCGGACACCTCACAAATTGTATTCAGGGCGGTGCCAAGGCCGTCGGAAAGGTCCATACAAGATGTGACCGCCCCGGATCCAGCCATGGCGATCCCCTCCTCCACCCTTGGGATGG
>CAZIJM010000049.1:0-8929 GCA_964539695.1 uncultured Methanomassiliicoccales archaeon
CAAATTTTGCAATCTGCGCGACACGTACCCACTCGAACTCAAAGGCTCAAAAATAACGTATCCACCAATTAGATACATTGGTATTGGAATATGGCCAAAATACCGTCCTAATGAGAGGCCATATAGTCCCATTGGTAAACATAGTCATGAGCAGAGTCTGGTTGATGAAACAGGGGATGTACTTCCTGGTCGACGGACAAAGGAGAAGAGACAAAGTGTTTGAACAGTCCACTACGAAGCCGTACGATGGGTGGTGTGAGAGAACGACTGGCAGACTAACAGCCAGTCTTTTACTTGATTGAACAGATACGCCTCTCCATCAAAGCGAAAACGTACGCCAACAACTACTCCCGCATGCACACCATATCTACGCCAAAGACATTGTATCTTAGATGATGGTGTTTTGCGAGGAGTTGGCCGAGATGAACCACAGGAGAATCGACTGTCCGTACTCCTACACGAACAACATGATCGTGTGAGTGCTGCTCATCATGGGTTTGATAATTTCAATTGAAAGATTGCTGTCGGCAACGCCTGCGGTCATAGTAAGGACTTGCGGAGGCATGGCCTTATCCACAGGTACGAATTCCAGGGATATGTATTTCCTTGACTATACAGCCGTGCATATGCTCGCAATTAGAAGATGTTTAGAGACGCGCTGATATTAGAGAATAGCAGGAACTACAGGATTGTTTTCTCGTACCTCTTGTCCGGGGTAAAGAGACGGCACCGAACCGGTGCCGTTAATTCCACAGAGTTCAATCTGAATAATATGAATCTTTAACGAAGAAATAAGTAGAGCGTTGGTCCAGACTATAGAAGGTGGATCAAAATGTCATACCCTGATCGACGTGGGCACGAACGAGATCATAACATACATTCTCACCACGAACAAGATGGGACAACACTGCGTTTCGTATGTTGACAGACATGGCTTTTACCAAAGGCCATGTCTTTGATATAATTTACGTCGATTCGACCTACGAGGTCAAAGAGAACTGAAAGAATTCCGTGAAGTAAGACTAAACGCTGGTCGTTAAGTTCAAATTCAACTGCGACGAAAAGAGTAATGGCTGTATAGCCAGAGGTGTCACCGCCGGGAAGTACCTGGCCATATTCTACAACAAATGGAGGGATAAGATGGGCTACGGACGTCGCTAGAAGTCGAAACGCACCTTCTTCGATTTCAAGCGGATAATTATCGAGACCGTGTCGGCTGTGGGATCTCTCTTGAGATGTTCCTCAAGAAGATCTTGTTCAACTTCTACAAGAACCTTTATATCCAAGTGCTCGAAGAGACTGCAACAGAGTCATGATGAATGGAGAATGAGCCGATTTAATGATTGGCTCAGTCCATCACGTCTATCGAATTGTGCAACAGTATTTACGACCGTAATCAGATTAGCTTGGCCTCAAAATCCTCAATTTCCATATTAAAATCAGCGGAGTCCTTGATATCCCCTCTCTCGAAGAGGATCTGCCTGGACAAGAGCCAGTAGATGCAGGCGAGAGCGCGCCTCCCTTTGTTATTGGTAGGGATAACGAGGTCGACGTTACGGGTTTCGTTATTGGCGTCACACATGGCGACGATGGGAATCCCCAGGTTCAGGGCCTCGTTGAGGGCTTGCTTATCGGCGGCAGGGTCAGTAATAACGACTACCTCAGGCTCGATGAACGCAGGGTTGGTGGGATTGGTCAAGGTGCCGGGGACGAAACGTCCGGCGAAGGCGGGGGCACCGATAGCCTTAGAGAACACCCTGGCGGGCTTCTGGCCATACTGCCTGGCAGACACTACGAGAACCCTCTTGGGATCATAGTGACTCAAGAAGGATGCGGCGGCCCTGATCCTCTCGTCGGTTTTTTTGACGTCGAGAACGTAAAGTCCGTCCTGCCTGACTTTGTAGATGAAATCTTTCATGTCGGCGGATTTCTGCTGGGTCCCAATGTGGACACCAGCGGTCAGGTAGATGTCTTCTACGACCAGAAGGTCGTCGTTGTTAACGGGTTGGAATTCCTCATCGGTCATCTCGATTTCTCCTTAGTTTCTTGCAACAATGATAGGAATGAGATCCTTGTCAAATTCTAGCATGGCGATGTCGATTGGGTCCAGCATGTTTTCGGGATAGTCCACGAGCACAGGAGCCCCGTATGAGATCTGTAGTGCCCTGGCGCCGATGATCCTTGCCTTCTCGAATCTTGTGTATTTCATCATATGGGCCACCATACAAAATGACGCTCCATTATGGATGTTGCATATAAACCTATCCTTATCTGTTAGTAAGGATGGTTAACTCGCGCATACTATAGAAAAGATGCAAAATCCACGCGGCAACGTTTTGAACCAGTATTGCATCACACCGGGCATGGCAGAGGAGCTTGAAGCCTGCGCGGCTGCGTATTTCCGCGGCATCGGAAAAGACGTGACAACGCCCGATGAGTTCGTCATGGGCACATCCTTGGACCTCAAATGGATGTCCCCCTCGGAGGCGAAGTTCCTACTCGCTGTGCTGACGGATGCGGGCGTGGTACTGCAGAGTAATGGCTATGTACGCCCCGCTGAGGACCTCTCGGCGGTCGACGTGCCTTTGGCGTACCGCCCGTCCAGAGAGCTTGTGGAGTCCCTGCACAAAGGGAAAGGCCAGAGGCTGGATGTCAGGGAGACCTCGAAAACCGCCAAGGAGCCCGCGGACATCTTTTCCGTGCTTATGTCGAAAGCCATAGAGTCCGGCATGGATCGTAGAGACTTTATCCAAAGCTGCAACAGGATACAAAAGAGGCTGGATATCGAGATAGGAGTCGCCGCGCTCATTGTCCTCAGGGACGCTGGCATAGACATATCACTGTACCTCGGTGCAGTCTACGATTCGGTAAGGACGACCTAAGCTCACTCTTTCTTGATAAAGTTGCCCAGGGTCATTTTTCCGGGGCTCTGCCCACTGACGATCACGCTGGACTGGACAGTTTCCATCAACTTGATGTTCAGGGCCTTCTCGATTTTTTTGATGAGCTTGTCGTCGGGGATCTGGTTGTTTGCCTCGACCTTGGCCAGCAGGCCCTTCTTCTCTTGGATCGACGCCGCGAACTGCTCCAGATCCATGCCCTTGGCCTCACGGGCGGTCCTGATGGCCCCGCCATAGTCGTCTACGAGCTCCACAGACGCCGTTCCCGCATAAATGTCCTTAGACTTCATCCTTCTCTCCCGTCTTTCTAGCCTCTGGTCTATGATCGTCTGGCTGACCGGGGCACCACTGGCGGAGGGGGACCTGTAGTCCTCTCCGAACCTTGCGCATCCGGAACAGACGTTAAGCTTGGTGCCTTCCACAATGACCGCGCGCGTCTGCGGAACATCCCTGCCACACATCTCACAAATCATGCGAGTCTGTACAGTGGCACTCATAATTAAAGGTGATACCGAAACGCGTGCGCGTCAGAAATTGTTTTAATATAGGTCTACCGTTGAGGAGGACACATGACGGATACGAACGATGAGGTCTCTGAACTGAAGGCGAAGATCGTCACCCTCGAGGAGAGAAACGTCAGGCTGATGGAGGACTTACAGAATGCTGAGACCGAGAAGCGCTACTCTGAGAGCGAACTCTTCAGACTCCAGAAGGACATTTCCAGGCTTAGAAACGAGCTAGAGAGGCTCAAGAGCCCCCCGCTCATCATCGGATCCGTGAAGGACGTCCTCCCAAACAACCGTGTGGTCGTTAAGAGCTCCACCGGGCCCGATTTTGTGGTTTCCGTGTCTGAGTACGTTCCCGAGGCGGACCTGGTGACCGGATGCAGGGTCTCACTGAACAAACAGACGCTGTCTGTAATGGACGTATTACCCTCGCCCGTGGACCCCGTGGTGTCTGGTGCCGAGATCATCGACAAGCCCGACGTGACCTACAATGACGTCGGCGGACTCAAGCAGCAAATGCTAGAGCTTCGCGAAGCAGTGGAGGATCCTCTACTGAGGCCAGAGCTCTACGTTAAGATCGGCATAGAGCCCCCAAAAGGGGTGCTCCTGGTCGGTCCCCCCGGCACCGGGAAAACCCTGATGGCGAAGGCCGTCGCACACGCGACTCAAGCCACGTTTATCAGGCTGGTCGGCTCCGAGCTAGTGCAGAAGTACATCGGCGAGGGAGCAAGACTGGTACGCGAGCTATTCCAGCTGGCCAAGGAGAAGGCCCCCAGTATAATCTTCATCGACGAGCTTGACTCTGTTGGGGCCAAGAGGCTCGACATCGCCACTTCTGGGGACAGGGAGGTCCAAAGGACTCTCATGCAGTTGCTCTCCGAGCTCGACGGTTTCACACCCACCAGCGACGTCAAAATCATCGGTGCCACCAACAGGCCCGACATCCTGGACGACGCTCTGCTGAGGCCTGGGAGGTTCGATAGAATCATCGACGTGGGGCTGCCCGACCTGGACGGTAGAAGGCAGATCTTCGACATCCACCTGGCCCATATGAACGTGGACCCTGATATCTCCTCGAAGAAGCTAGCCGAGATCACCGATGGCGTCTCCGGTGCGGAGATAAAGAGCATCTGTACTGAGGCGGGAATGTTGGCGATCAGGAACAATCGCGACCATATTACCGAAAGGGACTTCCTCGATGCAAAGGAGAAAGTGCTGGAGGCAGGCAGGAATAAAGCCAAACCCGCCCCTGCGTATATGTTCGGATGAAACCACTGAGGCGGAAGCCTCATTCTTTTTTATCAATTATGAATCTACGTTCCGACAAAAAGTAACACTACCTCAGAGCGGTAGGGCCTCTTCCATGAATCGCCCGAACAAGATGTAGGAACACGGTTATTTTTGAGGACATTGATCTAACGCTGGAGGATTCCGGGTTTATCTGCATCATAGGCTCCAATGTGGTCGGGAAGTCCTCTGGTGAGGTGCTTGAACAAGTTACTCGTGTCCAAATCCAGACAAGTGCTGGTGAACGGCATGGAGATGTCCCGAAAGGAGGTTGCAAAGGCGATCTCCTTCATCCTAGTGCGGATGGAGGACCTGTTTGCCATGTCCGTATTCGAGGTCGTGCTAATCGGAAAGACCGACAAGTTCAAATTAAGGACCGGCAGAGAGGACATCGAGAAGGTGCATCGTGTCCTGGAGGCGCTAAATCTGTCGGAACTCACCGACAGCCTCTCTAATGAGCTGTCTGCGGAACAGTGCCAAACCGTTTCCATCGTTAGAGACCTAGTATGGGAGACAGGAATCTTGATCCTCAACGAGCCCACGCCGGCCTGAACATCCGTTATCAGATCTTCATCAGCTTCCCGATGCACAAGATCGTCATGATGAAAGGCATTACGGTCATAATGATGAGTTACAACCTGAACATCGTATCGATGTTTGCGGATAATATGATGCTAATATCTCCTCCCAGGATCATGAAGCAGACCGGAATTGCCTCCGAGGTCATCGCTGAGACCAACGTCTCGGACGTTTACAATGTGGACTACAAGATAATTTAGCACGAAGGGCACTCGATGCTGCCTCTCGACCTGAAGCTTTACTGAATTTATCGATGGACGGGACGCTCACTCTCTGTCGTTATCCTCCCCGCCAAAGAACGTGAGCTGCGATGCGAAGTAGATCTCCTCCAAGCCGATGAAGTCCTGTGCCGAAACTGCTCTAATTTCACCGAACACCCCGGTGTTCTCCATGGCCTTGAACAGTTCCATACCCACCACAGTTTGAGGGATCGCGTCAGAGTCTAAGAGGTCTCCGTAGAGCGCGTCGGGGACGGAGTACCAATCGAGCATCCTCTGCTTGTCATCCTCAGACAGGGTGTCGCACTTGGACAGCAGGTTGAGCATCGGGAGTTGCAGTCTGAACTGGACCAGCGCGCCAAGGGTCATGGCGGAGATGAACCCGTTGGAGGTCCTGCACAGGGACGGGTCAGAGAGGTAGACTATCATGGAGTCCTGTCTCCCAAAAGCCTTCACGATCACTTCGGAGGACTCTCTGAACGCGAAGAGCTCCAGTTGCCCGGGGGTATCTATCAAGGCGTAGTTGGTTCTGTACGTGCTGACAATGTCCATCATCCTACTGATATTCATCGCCATCAAGTCTGCGGCCACGATCTGAGCCCCATTGGGCCCCAGTGAGTACTCTTGCATAACCTCGTTCAGGGAGATCCACTCACGGATGTCCACGTCCGACTCGTAAGGCAGGGTGTCCGCTCCAGGGTCCATGTTCACGACTATGGAATCCACGCCGGCGTTGTCAAGCCAATCTCTGTATGATCCTACCAGCGTGCTCTTACCGCTGCCCGCGGTCCCGACGAAGAACATGTTCTTCAATTGACTTCACTCCCTGTGGCAAGAGCCACGTCTCCCACAGGGACGAAATCAATATAAAAATTGGACTCCTACATACCTTCATGAATGTGAGTTATCGTCACCCTGGGCTCTTCGCGGTCATAGGGCTTCTCGTCGCATTCGCCTTCGCGATCGTGCTCGTGGTCGCGATCAACGGCGACACGGCATGGGTTTATGGGGAGAACATGCTGTCCGACCTGGGCATCTCCGATGTCCAGCTGACGGCCAACTTCTTCAACTACGGATGCATCATCTTCGGCATCTTCCTGTTCATTTACGGCATTGGAAAAGCCATGTGTGAAATCTCATGCAACCGCGCCAGTGGCTGCTTCGTCGCCATCGCCGCTATCTTTCTGATCCTGATTGGTCACATCCAGTCCAATTTCGGCAACGAAAACACCCACGAGGCCATCGCCCTCCTATTCTTCCTCTTCTTGTTTGTCTCCATGGTCCTCTCCGCCATCGGCGACTGGAGGGACAACTACAAACTTAATTCTGCCCTCTCAATCATCGCGATCCTCGTGATCCTCGGATGCGCCGTGGGCATGAACATCGAATCACTAGAGGTCATCACTATAGCCTGCGCCATCGTCTGGATCGCGGGCATCAGCGTCAAGATGATCTTCCCCGGGAAGCAGTAAACTTCCCAACCAAAGAAGGTGTCGAAATGGCAAAATTACCCAAAAAAATGGTCTTTGGAGCTGCTCTCGGCCTTATCGGGGGCATCATTACCATCGCCGCGGTTGCCGTCACATGGGACGGGACCGTAGACTCCATGTCTCTCATCGGACTCAACCTGTTAATCGCCTGCATGTTCTTTGCAGTAGGAGGGGCATTCACTAAGCAGACCCCCGTCCAGGGGAGCACCGTTTTGGTCCTGGCCACCGTCTGTGAGGCCGTCGTTCTCCTATCCATTCTATACGAGGGTTCCTACCTCTGGCTGAACCTCGTCCTGGCAGTTATCGGGACCGTTAACATCCTGTTTGCCGCCTGCCCCACGGTCACCTCATGGGTCGACGCCAACAGGATCTGAATCTCAATCGGCCCGCAAGGGCCCCCTTTCCCCTTTCCTACGTTTATTGACGTATCTACGCTGTTCTCGGTACTTTTATTAATTGAGAACCGATGTCCAGGAACATGGATGAGAAGTACTCCTTCGCGCTCAGGAAACTCGCTTTGCTAGGAGCCATGGACGACTACATCGCCATATCATCTAGAGAGCTCGGCGAGGCCCTCGAGATGAGCCAGCAGTCCGCATCCAAGAGGATCCTAGAGCTCCTAGATGAGAAGTACATCGTCCGTGACCTTGGCGCCCGTAGGCAGCGCATCAAGCTGACCCAGAAGGGCATCGACGATCTGAAGAAGGAGTACAACGAGTATCGTAGGGTTTTCGAGCTTACCGATCACATCATCATCCACGGGAATGTTGTCTCGGGTATGGGCGAAGGCGGTTACTACATCTGTCAGGATGGTTACAAAGCCCAATTCCAGTCCAAGCTCGGGTTCACGCCTTTTGAGGGCACCCTAAACATCCAGGTAGACCCAGAGGACATTGGGAAGTTGGATATGATCAGGAGCACTGCCGGAATTCCCATCAGCGGGTTCTCCTGCGACGGCAGGAGCTTCGGTGGTGTCATCGCCTACAAGGCCAAGATCCGCAACATCGACTGCGCCATCGTGGTCCCAGAGAGATCCCATTACGTGGACACCATCGAGATCATTTGCCAGTACCATCTTAGGAGAACCTTGAGCCTGGAAGATGGCGACCACATCGATGTGAAGGTCAGCATCTGACGTCCCTGCATAGGCACCTTACTCTGAGAACCTTTTCTCAAAACGCAATTCCATCGACCCACAGCTCCGGCACCGAGGAGCTATCTACAATGTATGAGAATGAATCCATCGTCTCCATAACTGCCCTGTTCAGTAAATCTGTAAACGATTCCTGGGACTAGTGGGTCAGATCCTTTATGACAATGCTAATAACCGGGTACCTATTCATTGACGGTCAACAATGTCCTCGAAACTGAATATTATCAATCCGTTGAACTAGCTGTTTATCCTGCACTCTATGTAGAAGAAGGTGTCCAGTATAATGAGGTTGGTACTTCCTAAATCTGCAAGGACGCGTGTACAAAAAGACGCCGCCATTATCACGATTCAAGATGTCCTTGATGAGAAGACTTATCCACACAGAACTTGCCTCTCCTTGAATTTTCTGAACTCCGTCACCGGTATTCACCCGCTTCATGCACGGACATCGATTCTGCAGAATTAAATAAGCTATGGGCCTTTGTGACCCAAAACCACTCACGCCACGAAATGGAGTTTTCGTCCCGTTGACGATCATAAGCCTCGGTCACGTCGGTACCCTACCTTCCACGGGTATCTTATATGAGGTCGGCGAATTTCAATATTTAGCCTGAGTTCCCGGATTCAATTGTGTCTATGTCTATAGTTTGTCCATCCTTCTATACTTTTTAATTAATGTTTATATCTAAATATTTTAACTTTTGATCTTCTAAATTCAATATTCTAGAGTATTTGATTTTATTTGTAGATATAATTTTATATCTATAAGGTATATTGAATGCATACACTTAATATA
>CAZIJM010000050.1:0-8826 GCA_964539695.1 uncultured Methanomassiliicoccales archaeon
TATTTAGACATAAACATTAAAGATAGTTTATAAATAATGGACAAACATAGAGACGTAGATATAATCGAGTCCGAAACTAGGGCTAATAGATCTCGTGTCGGTCCGCCTCCCGACACGCGAGGGCGTCGTCTGGTCTAGCAGGTGCCAGTCTCGTATAGCCGTCCTAGACGAACAGGGCTTTTGCCTCTGGGTCGCTGTAGACGTTATCCGCGTCGCAGATGCACAAATGTGGTTTCTACCTCCACGAATAGCCTGAGCTTGACGCAGATAGCCAGTTTACTCTTCGCAGAGATCCTGATACCGGAGCCCTCAATCCCTGCCAGCTCCATGTATCCCGACTTGTCGCTGTCCTGCTAGAACAAAGTCCGCATTGGACCACTTGCTACCAGATCCTGGTGGCGGGCACGGTGACGATCGCCTCTCCACTGCCGTGGAGCACCTTCCCGGTGCAGAACCCATGTTCCATGGCGAAGACCACGGTAGGCGGGTTGAACAACAGATAGGTGAACCAGTATACTAACGTCAGGTTGGGAGTCCCGTCGGGCTTGGTGGTGCATATTACAGTCATAGGGTTTGGGGAAATGTACTCCGTCACCTTCACGATGTCTATTTTCTTCATGTGGATTTCTTGCCGAGACATACCAGCGCGTGGATAAAAGTAGGTACGAAAAACATACTTACTTGGTATCGTGTACCATACCACTGGTGCTGATGAACGTAAACGACATGACCTTCAAGGACTTTATCAAACGCTTCCACTGCGTCACATTCACCGAGTCTGGAAACTGTCATGTGACGGCCCTACTCCATATGCTGTAAGGGAAGTGAAAGTTCCAGATAATTTACAAGATTTGCATAAAGGACCCCATCCGCTATGGCGAGCTCCAGAGGGCTATACCGGGAATAACGGGCACGATGCTCTCGTCCTCGCTGAAGGAACTCGAGTCCGACGGGCTGGTGACCATGATGTAGTACAACGAGATCCCGGTGAGGGTGGATTACTCGCTGACCGACAGGGGCAAGGACCTAATGCCGTTGTTCTACGAGATGGTCCGTTTGGGCCTGAGACATATCTCCTAATTAGTCCCAGAAACGCTTATTCTTGGCGTAGAGGATCTCCGCGTTCATGATATCACGGTAGAAATCGTCCTCATCCACATGCATGCTGCGGAGGATTCTGGATGCGGCGTCTGGACCGATCCCCCTGCCCGCCAGGGCGATGAACGCGCGTTTGCCGTGCTCGTTAACCAGGTTGGCGTTCCTGGAGAGACGCATCCTGTCTCTTTTCTCCTGCGCCGAGAGTTCGGTAAGCTTCGCCAGGCGGATGTTGTTCCTCTCGTACTCCTTCAGAACGGCGATCATCACGCCGTCGCACTGGGGACACCTGAACCTCTTCGGCGCGTCGCCCACCCGAAACCTCCACTGGGAGCCGCAGTTCATACAGGACGCAAACAGCACCTCGTCCTCTAGCCTCTTCTTCAGAGCCATGAGGATAGAGTGGTCGGCGCGGACTGGCTGCATAAGCTCCTTGGACCTGACTATGCCCTCCAGGCCTATGGCGGAGATAGTCCCGAGCTCTACCGTTATCTCACCAGAGGTGATCATGGACACGACCCTTTCGGTGTTGGGTATGTCTAGATCCTCCCAGAGCACTTTGTTTACTGCCTCGCAGTAAGCGGGGGTGTTCCTGTGCATCTCGAACAGCCTGCTGAAGTTTATGAAGCGGTGGTCGGCGTTCTTCTCGATGATCCCAAACTTCTTGGCGACGAACACGAACCTCCACTTCAGGAAACTGGAGTTTAGGATGGTGATCCTGGCCAAGGCCTCGATGGTCCTGGGTTTCACGGACCTGACCGTCTCCATGATGTCGTTATTCTTCATGTTCCTGGGCAGCTCCAGGATAATCCTATATGGGTCCGCTGTCATTCCCACGCTTTCACCCAGGCGCGCCGTGAATAGGGCAGCGTAGATTTTGCCGAGGGTCTCATTCACCCGGTTCCCGAAGCAGCCGTTGACGATGACCAGCTTGTCGCCCACCTCTACGGTAACGAGTCTATCGGTGGGCATCCTGAACCTCTCGTCCTGGTCGGCGAAGTACTTCAGCAACACTCTGCGGCAGCCTTCATCGCCAGGGTAGTCCCTCAGGTTCCTGAGGCGGCGCATCCTGCCCACCTCCATGGCGACCTCGAAGGGGACCGGGATGTCCGAGCCCACCCAATTGGGGACGGACCCCATCTCGTGGGTCTCCTTCACCAGAATTTCGTCCTTTTGCATCTCCACGATGCACCAGGTCCTGCCCTTGGCAATGAATGTGGCGTATTCCTCCGCGAAGGACACCACGAAGCTCTCGTCTAGGGTGCCGATCACGGCGCGAGTCCCGATGTCCCTGATCTTGTAGCTACGTTCGTCGGGGATCATTGAGATGTTCTCATAGAAGTAGTTCATCCCCTTGTGGGACCTACGGAAGGAGTTACCGTCGTCGAAGAGCATCCTGATGGACTTCAGCTGCTCCAGCACGTCCTCTATGTCTTGTCTGGTTATGTCTCTGAACGGGTAAGCGCCGGAGAACACCCTGAACGCCGTATCCCTATTCACTCCCTCGGACATTGTCATGGCTATGAGCTGGTTCGCCATGACGGACAGCGGGCAGGGCCTACCTTCCCAGTGCTCCAGCTCCTTGGAGTCGCACCTTCTGGCGATCACCATAGCCTCGGCAACTTCATCGGGGGCAGTGGCAATAATCTTCGCCTTGATACGCTCCCCGATCCTGTGCCCCGCGCGCCCCGCTCTCTGGATCATTCTGGATACTTGCCTCGGGGAGTTGTATTGGATGATCATGTCAGTGGACCCCACGTCGATGCCCAGCTCTAGCGAAGACGTGCAGATCAACACCTTGATCTCGCCGCGCTTGAAGCGGTCCTCCGTGTCCATGCGGTTTTCCTTGGATAGGGAGCCATGGTGCACATCGATCGATATACCCTCGTCCCACAGGTGGTAGCGGGCGGCCAACCATTCAGCGGTTTCCCTGGTGTTCACGAAGAACAGTGTAGACCTCCCGGACTCTATGATCTCCCTGGCCCTCTTCATCACAGCTAGGATGTTCGGATCGCTCTGGAGTTTGTCCAGGAGCATGGGGTCCTCGTCTGGCGTCGGACTCTCCACGTCGATGTCGAAGTCGCGATGGGTGTCGTGCTTGCGTACGATCACCTCCCTGCAGGAACCTACCAGGAACCCGGCGACGCTGTTCACGTTCCCAACGGTAGCGGACAGACCTATCCTTTGGTACTCCCCGGCGATTAGTGCTAGTCTCTCTAGGGCCACGCTGAGCTGCGCTCCCCTTTCCGTGTTAGATAGCTCGTGGATCTCATCTATGATCACCCACTGTACGTTCCTCAGGTGTTGCAACAGGCGCTTGCCTGTGAACATGACTTGTAGCGTCTCGGGAGTGGTGATCAAAATCTCCGGGGGGTTCTGGGATTGATAGCTCCTCTCGGCCTGGGACGTGTCCCCGTGCCTGACGCCAACGGTGATGTTCAGCGCTTTGCCGTACTCTTCCATCCTGCAGAGCATGTCCCTGTTCAGCGCGCGCAGCGGCGTGATGTACAGGCACCTGAATCCCGACCTGCTGCCTTTGGTGCGGAATATGGTGTCGAACACCGGGAGTATGGCAGCCTCGGTCTTCCCGATCCCGGTGGGAGCGACTAGCAGAATATTGCTGCCTTCGAGTATCCTGGGGATGACGTCCGCCTGCGGGGGCGTCGGCTCAGTGATATCCTTCTCCGCCAGTGCGAACACAAGCTCGGGGCTCAGGCCTTGAAATGGCATAAAAAGCGGAAGGTGGCCGGGTTTTCCCCGGTCGTTTCAGTCTCATTCGGCGAGCTCTTCCTGTTTGGGAGCGGTGACCTCGAGGAGCACCTGAGAC
Organism: uncultured Methanomassiliicoccales archaeon; assembly: GCA_964539695.1. Classification (GTDB taxonomy): domain Archaea; phylum Thermoplasmatota; class Thermoplasmata; order Methanomassiliicoccales; family Methanomethylophilaceae; genus Methanoprimaticola. Next base: position 3,923 of record CAZIJM010000050.1, read on the forward strand.
AGGTCCATCACCTTGATTTTAGATCCGATCTTCTTGGCTCCCTGGGTCAAGTTGAGCACACAGAAGGGGCAGCAGGTGATGAGGATTTCAGCTCCGGTCTCCTCGGCGTCCCTAATCCTCTCGGTAGCCACATTAGTGGCGAATTCGTTGAACTGGGACTTGTACCCGCCTCCGGCGCCACAGCATCTGGAGTTTTCTCTGGACCTCTCCATCTCCACGAACTCGACACCTTTGATCTTCCTGATAACGTTCCTGGGGGCGTCGTAGACACCGGAGTGTCTCCCGAGGTGACAGGGGTCGTGGTAGGTGACCTTATGTTTAAACTCGTTGTTGAGAGGCAGTTTTTTGTCGTTGATCAGCTGCTCCACGTACTGGGAGAAGTGATAGACGTTCTGGCCGACTTTGGCGTAATACTTGCCGAAGTCGCTAGAGACAGTCTTGTAGCATCCGGAGCAGGTCATGACCATATCCTTGGCGCCCATTCCGTCTGCCTTCTCGACGACAGTCTCTGCACATCCCAGGGATGCGGTCTTGTTCCCGGTCCTCAGCAGAGGCGAGGAACAGCACCACTCCTTGTCGCCGAGGCAGTTCATCTTAACCCCAGCCCTGGCCAAGACTCTGACACCGGCCTGGGCGATGGGTTGCATTCTGTATGATCCAGTACATCCGGCAAAGAAAATGACGTCAGCGGGGCCATGCCTCTCGACGTCCTCGGGCCACCAGGCATCTCTTTTGGAAGGGGGCTCGCCGTAGGGATTGTGACATTCGGCCACCTTCGCGGCCATGCCCTTGTGCGCGGGAAGAGGTCCGACGCCATTTTCGACGATCCAGGCCCTCATGTCCTCCCAGAAATCCACCAAGTGGATCTGCGCGTGGCAGACGACCTCGCAGTTCCCGCATCCGGTGCACTTATACATGGCGTCGACAAACTCGGGGCTAAGACTGACCTCCCTATTGAGCATGCTGTCTAGCATACCGGTGCCAGCCTTGTCAAGCTGGTTGACATAGTAGATCTTTCCTCTGGGGGTGACCGACTCCCAGGGAGTCTGGTTATGCGCCTCGCAGACGTCAATACAGTATCCGCACTGCAGGCATGCGGTCAGCACCCTCTGCACGCGGGGAAGTTTAATGAACTCAGGTTTCTTTACTTTGATCTCTACCATAATTGCCGATCCTCCAGACATGTTCGGTGACCTTCCAACAGGTCGTCATTTCTGGAAGTTCCAACTCCACGGAATATATAATGATTTTAGGCTCATGTGAGCCATGCGAAAGGGGATGCGGGTGGTAATAATGAGATTAAATGAGACAGACAAGAAGGTGCTAGAGGGCAAAACTGTCAAGATATGGGGTCTAGTAAGCCGGGCGCCCTCAGGATGTATGCAATGATGTACGAGAGGTAGGATCGGATACTGAAGGCATATGACGGCTTGGGATGCGGGCCATTCGACCTTATGACCGTCTCTGGGCTGGATTAGAACTCCGACCTGTCTTTCTGGAAATGCAACTCCGTGCTCGGACGGGGAAGCCTTCGGAGAACGCCAACGCTTTCGCCGGATTCATAGAAAAGAGTGTGGCCACGTACGCAGATGTGGTCCTGAACGAAGTCGAGGAGTTGGTAATAGCCACTCCATGGCCAGACTGTTCATCCTGTACGCCCCTACGTCACCGGCGCCTCTCAGACAACGTGCTCAGGTCGGTTTATATGTCCCGAGAGGCCCGTACTCGCAACTCCGTGATGGCCACCGTGCGAGATTCGAGAAAGAGAATCGCTTTGGCTTTATTGGGGGTGAGCGTCGACACGGCCTTCGAGTTCGACCCCGGCAATCACTTTATAGATGCCGCGTCCAGGCTTGTGAGGGGGTATCGCGTGGATCCCGTCTCGCATTCGGGGATGAGATTCAGATTATGTACAAGCAGAGTGATTCAGTTCCATGAACCCTCCCGGCCTTTATGAGGACTGGACTGGCAATGTGGTCAACGGAGCGGACCTCAGGAACCTAGACCCGGGCGCCGTCAGGGCAGCCCGCGCCTTGTTTGCCGAGAGGTTTCCCGACCGCGCGGAGGAGAGTCAGAGCTGGGACGACGTGACGTTCCTCTCAAGGACAGGAATTCTGAAGCGCGGGAGAATCACCGTCGCCTCGTTGATCCTCCTGGGCAAGGCCGGGAACCGCATGCTCCCGTCCACCATATGCATCAAGTGGAGACTCCTGGACAACGATGGGTCCCTAGAAGACTCCAGGACATTCGATGGCCCAGCGCTGCTGGCATCAATCCAGGCCGTTTCAATGGTCAGGAACTGGTCCTGCAGGACTGGGTTGGGCGACTCCGAGACGATAGTTAGCGCCTACCGTACCGCGACTCTTCTAGAAGCCGTCCGCAATGCCATCGTACATCAGGACTACGACCTCGGTGGCACTGTGGAGATCGTCGAGAGAGAGTCCGAATCCGTCACCGTCGTGAGTATGGGCTCGTTCCCAGACAAGGCGCCCGAGTCCTTCGTCAAAGGATCCCTAGCAGAGGCGCCTAGGCGCAACGCGTTTCTCTATTCGGCGATGGCCGGCATAGGTGCGATCTCAGCGGCAGGTAGCGGCATTATGTCGATGTACCTGTCGCAGGCCTATCGCAAGTTCCCCATGCCGGATTTCGACATCGACGATGACAGGGTCGCGGTCAGATTCTCGGGGCTCAGAGGAGGCTCCTACGCTAGGGTCTTGGACCTCAGGTCCGATCTAGACATAAGGACGATCATCGACCTCGACCGCGTGGCCAAAAACCGTCATGTGCCGGACAAGAGGCTGAAGTCGCTGGCGAGGAGGGGCTTAGTGGAGATAATCGGGGACCTCCCGTGCATCGCGTCGGGCGCAGGACAACAGGTTGCATCCGCATACACAGCAGGCACCGCACAAGACGCGGTTCTGAACCTGATATGCTCTAAGGGGCCTGTCACAAGGGCAGATGTCGTGGAGGTCTTAGCGACGAGGGATTCCAAGGAGCTGACGGAGGACCAACTAAGGGTGAAGGCCACTAACCTGCTTCAGATGATGAGGAAAGCGGGGTTGGTCTACAAGGTTGACGGAAGCACTAGGTCCGCCAAGTACGAGCTTGTCACCGGTGGAAACAAAACAGATTTGGGTTAGAGGACTATAAAGCGGTGTTCTGATTATAAACGGAGTTAAAACTGCCGATGCAATTGTGTGCCCGAGAGAATTCGGAAACAGGACTGTCAAAAAGTCGAAATTGGTACATGAATGAAACTCCGCGGTCGTGTCCTCCTCATGCGTCAAAGCCAGAGCAATCCCCATCACCGTATCCGCGGGTATAGTTACTGTGATAGCCTCCAAGTCCCTATGCCGAAGAAGAATCTAACTGCTGAACCCCCTTCCTACACCGACCTCTCGCCTTCTACGGGGTTTTGTACGTATTCCTACTTATTGGACAGCCCCTGCTCAAGATCACTTGGATGGCACAGTCGCATTAGTCAGTCTCAACGTCGTTAAAAATCGAAACCACACTGTGCTCTCCTAAACTAATCGATTTATCCCGCCACAGCAATTCCGACCCCATGAACACAAAGGAAGAGATTGTGGACGTATTCGAAGGGCATCCCAGTGCCGACCTCCCGCCGCCTGCTCTCTTCACGCAGACCGGCACAACGGGGCAGATGGACGCTTGCGGATCGCACTGGCCCGAAGCAAACTTCGATCCCGGCCTCATGGCGAAAATTTCCCTGCAGGCCTCCAGGATGTTCGGTTTTGCCACCGCAAGAGTGCCGTTCTGCATCACCGTGGAGGCGGATTCCCTTGGTGCGGAGGTGACTAGGGGAGGGTCCGACTCTCAGCCGAGCGTTGTCGGGTCCAGGTACCAGTCGGAGTTCGGTGTGGAGATCCCACCCGAGGGCCTGGTCTGTGTGGATGACTTCGTCGAGAAAGGGCGCTGTTCGGTTGTCATAGAAGCAGCTGAGCGTATTACATCAGAGAACCCCGACATCTTCCTTACGGCTGGTATGAATGACCCCGTCGCTATTGCCGTTCAGATGGTCGGCGCTGAAAACGCAATCTTCAGCAGCGTCGTGGACCCGGATGCGCTGAAAGCCTGGGTCGACGCTATGATCCCCTACTGCAGGGCGTATGGGAACAGGCTGTCTGAGGCCACCGATAACGTCCTCGTCATTGCCTCTGCATTCCAAGATCTCTGGGATCCGAGCATGTACAGAACGATGGTCAGGCCAGGGCTGGAGATGCTGGTGGGTGCTCTCGGAGGGTCGTATTCAACCGCCCACTCGTGCGGGAACACCTTGGAGGTCGCCGATGATTTGGCGAGCATAGGGTTCGACGCCCTAAGCCTGGAAGCCTCCGACAGTCCCAAAGAGTACTTAGAAAGGGTTGGTGGCAAGTGCCTAATGACGGGATGTGTGAACCCGGTCAAAACCCTGCTCAGAGGAAGCATGCAGGACGTCAGAGACGCGGCAATGAAGTCGGCGGAGTTGGGTTTCGATCTCGTAACACCGGAGTGTGGTGTGCCACCACACACGCCGAACGACAACCTGTTAGCATTGTCGGGATACAGGACGAAGTGACATCATCGGGATGGTGGTGGGCCCTGCCGGATTTGAACCGACGACCATCTGGTTATGAGCCAGACGCTCTACCTGGCTAAGCTAAGAGCCCGTTGGACAAGATTGGGATGGCGCCGCCGCACGGATTTGAACCGAGGACCTTGTGATTAACAGTCACACGCTCTACCTACTGAGCTACAGCGGCTTATTGTACGACTGCAAATGAAGGATCTATATAAAAAAATTACTGCATATTGTTCTAACCATACAATTCATGAACACCTACAACACCGAGTTCGCACACGAACTCGGTGTTGTTAGCTAGATGAAATTGTGATTATAAACG
>CAZIJM010000051.1:0-8558 GCA_964539695.1 uncultured Methanomassiliicoccales archaeon
GTCAACGACTCGCGCACATGCGTGCACGTTATTGAGTTCAAGTGACAAACTCAGATTGAACAGTCGTCCATTTGTACTATTGATTTCCTCTCGCTATTGCTGTTCATGAAATCCGTGGTTAGAACAAGAGAAACGTGTGGTCACGCGTACATGCACTCGTATCTTATAGATATATGACTTCAAGAGAATTGATGGAACTCAAGATCCCAATTATCGCCTCAGTCGTCGGCTTTATCCTCATATTAACGGGATTCGTCGCTTACGTCGCGTTGCCAGCGACTGCGTACGAGACGGTATTTGTAGTCGGTGTAGTACTTTTAGTCCTGGGCTACGAGCTCGTCTACGTAGGCAACAGGTCTGCTATGGCTGAGGCCAGGAGAATGGATGTCGAAGAAGGGGAGGGTTTCTTCTACATTATGGACGAAGACTATTCGGCGTCCACTGAGGACGCTTGCATAGAGAACCTCACTGGGATGGAGGACTGAGTTATGCCTGCGCTAAACGCGGACATCCTGTATTTGTTCTTCAACTCCGCCAACATGAACAGATGGAACGACCACATGCGCCCGGTGGACCTCACCGAGCTGGATAAGCAGGCCCACAAGGCCGCCATAGCATGGGTTCTGGGGAAGTTCGAGGAGTCTGTCGGTAACAATATGAACTGGAGAAGGATCATCGAGCATACAATGTTCTCGTTTGTCCAGAGATCTGTGCTGACAGACCTTAAGCCCCAGGTGTTTCACAGGATAACTGCTGAGAGGCGCGGGCAGGTGAATGCTTTCGTCCTCTCCGAGTTCGATCACCTAGTGCCGGAGACCGACCCTGGATTCAGGACGCGCTTTGAGGAGTACCTGGGAGACCCTAAATCCACTCCGGAGGACGCGGTCATTCACGCCGCTCACTACCTCGCTACTAGGTGGGAGTTCAAGCTTATCTACGATTCTAATCGCTCCCTTTACGAAATTGAGACCACCCGCGATGAAATTGACGAGCAGATCGGCCAGCACACGGACCTGATAGGGGTGAGAGAGATTGTGTCATCGGAGGAGACCTTCGACTTCATTGACCTCATTGGGCAGCTCAGGTTTCAACAACGCTGGGCTAGGACACCCCGCATTCCGAAGACCACCGTGCTGGGCCACTCCCTCATGGTGGCTGATATGATGTATCTGAGGGACCTGGACGCCGGTGTCTCGGACAGACAGGCCTATAACGATTTCTACAGCGGTCTCTTTCATGACCTGCCGGAGGTCCTGACCAAGGACGTCATCTCCCCGATCAAGGAGAACGTGGACGGCCTCGCCGCCATACTGGAAGACTACGAGCACGACCTTGTAGAGTCCACCATCATGCCCTTGCTTAAGGAGGAGTGGAGGGAAGAGTTCCGCCTAATGGTGTACGAGCCATTCACAGACATTGACGTGCTTGGGTTCGGGCCCAGGGACGGAACCGATCTGAAGGCGTGCGACCTGATGGCGGCGTACATGGAGGCCAACATTTCCCGCCGCTACGGCATATCTTCCAACACCCTTCTGGAAGGGGAAAGGGGCATCCGCGATAGGCTCATCGAGAGAGGGTGTGGCATTGGCGCCCAGAGGCTGGTCGAGGATCTGGACCGCCTGAGGATATGATTCTCGGCCTGGGGTCCGGGTCCGAAAAGAACGAAGGGGTTTCCTAAACTGTTTATCGCATCTTCTTAGCGTCTGCTAATGATTTCCTGGCCGCGCATGTATGGTCTAAGAACCTCTGGGATGGTGACGGTGCCGTCCTTGTTCTGGTAGTTCTCGAGGATAGCGACCATGGTCCTGGGCAGAGCGAGACCGGAACCGTTGAGGGTGTGGACGAACTCGCTCTTTAGATGAGGCTCGGGTCTATACTTAATTCTGGCCCTCCTGGCTTGGAAGTCGGTGAAGTTACTGCAAGAGGATGCTTCGAGCCATGCATCCTTGCCGGGAGCGTAGAGTTCAAGGTCGTAGCACTTGGAGCAGGAGAAACTCATGTCGCCTATGCACAGCAACAGAACCCTGTAGGGTAGTCTAAGACCGTTGATCAGGTCCTCAGCATTCTGCCTCAGCTCCTCCAGCCTGGCATAGGAGTTCTCAGGCAGGACGACGTTGACCATCTCGACTTTATTGAACTCGTGGACCCTGATAATGCCCTTGGTGTCAGCGTGTTTACCGACCTCCCTCCTGAACGAGGGGAGGTATGAGGTCCAGTAGATTGGGAGCTGGCTCCTGTCTAAGATCTCATCTTGCAGGAGGTTTGTGACGGGGACCTCCGCGGTAGGGTTCAGGAACATGTCGTCCTTCTCGAGGTAGTACATGTCGTCCTTAAGATTGGGGTATTGGCCAGTCCCGATGACGGCGTTTTTGTTGACGATCACAGGGGGAAATACCTCGGTGTATCCCTGATCTTGGTGGGTGTCCAAGAAGTAGTTAATCAAGGCTCTCTCGAGCCTCGCACCGTCACCCTTCAGACAGTAGAAGCCACTGCCGGCTACCTTGACCCCTCTATCGAAGTCTATGATGTCCAGATCCTCGGCAATCTCCCAGTGCTCCCTGGGTTTGAAATCGAATCTTTTCTTCTCGCCTTTCTCGTAGACGACCACGTTGTCACGCTCGTCCCTGCCGATGGGCACGGACTCATGGGGGATGTTAGGTATGTTTAGGACACAGTCCTGGCGGACGTCTTCCAGTTCAGCCATGCGCTCGTTGTTGGCCTTGATCCTGTTGGAGATCTCTCTCATCTCCCTGATGCGGGCGTCCTTCTTCTCGCCTTTGGGCATTTTGGAGATCTGTAGGGAGACCTCGTTTCTGGTCTGCCTGAGGCGGTTATTCTCGTCCGTGAGAGATCTCCACTCGGAATCGACCGTCAGGAACCTGTCGAGGATCGCGTCGTCTTTGTTCCTGTTCTTAAGCATGGTTCTGATTATATCCGGGTTAGATCTGATGACGTTGACGTCAAGCATCGGAAACACCTCGGAACTTTTTCTGATTAAGCGACGTCCATGTGCGCTTGTCCGTCAATACAATGACACTCCCACGAATGTCGACAGCTACCGCCCCATTGGTCTCCTCTATTATCCCAGCGGCGCTCTTGGCATCGTTGTCTGAGTTGGAGAGAACCTTCACCTTGATGAGGCGGTTTTTCTTCAACTGGTTGGATATCTCGTCGAAGACCCCCTGACCCAGCCCGTCTTTGCCCACGTAGATGGTCGGGCTGATGTTATTAGCTCTCCTCATGAGCTCTTTCCTGGCGTTCTTCTCAGTCATGTAATTGCTCCTTCATGTACGGTCTGCGGCGGATCTTCCCACATATGCCGCAAGTGATGCACACCATATGGTTGCCCAGGCGTATTCTGCAGTTGATGCCCGGCATGAGCGGCACTTCACATCCGCGACAGACTTGCACGTCACGGGGCAGCGCAATTTGTGTCTTAGCGGCTATGTGCTTCGCGATCTGAACGTACCTTCTGGCACGGTCAGGGTTCCCCTGACGAACCGCCTCCTCGGCGAGTCCCAACAGGCGGCCTATACGCTCCCATCCGATTTCGATGAGGACCCTCTGAGGTACGCGCCTTCTGCTCATGGGTGTGCTCCAGTCGTGCCCATTACGGCAATTGTATTAAAACATACGCGCGTAGACTCGATCCTCAGACTCGAAGGGACACATCCGGTCGAGGAGACCCATCACACGCGAACCGCCAGCGTCTGGGTCATCGCGGCAGAACTCCAGAATCTAATGAACATCCTGTGGAACTCTACCACACAGGAGTCCTAGATGGACGCCGACATCTCGAGTCCCAGATCCCTGTAACGAAGGTACTAGGTCTTCGTATGGACATAGTAGTCCGAGACGTCCTCCAGAGGGAGACCGGTCCCAGGTCCTCTTCTTGGATATGGCCCTAAGGAAAACTGCCCCCAGAAAGGTGTAACAGTTCTTGATGGCCCCCAGCTTCATTAGATCCTCTTCCTCAGTCCCTAACAACTATCCTACGGCGATGACCGGCCTGGCTGCCGCGAGATCCTTCACATTATACCTCGAGACCATGGCCCTAATGAACACTAACGGAGTGTCATAGTTCCCGTTGGACAGGATTCACCGGTCCTTGGTGCCAGGAGCCCTAACGACCATCCCGATTAGTCCGCCGTTGTACGTCCTCGTGACGACATGGGTGATCCCGGCGACCTAGACGGTGTCGATGTCCCTGAACTCTGTCGTATCATTCCCTTAGCCGTGGTGCAGGGTGCACCCTTTCAGGAAGAAATGGATGTCCAGGATGATACCCGCGATGCGCTTCCTGCACAGGGCGTCTGGGGAGGTGTTACTTCCAGGTTCCATGCCTGGTGCCCCTGAGGTAGTCGAAGGTTTCATTTAGGAACCTTCTAGTGTCATGTGCCAGCACGATGGTATCGTACAGGATGGTATCAGTGAATAGCCTGTATGACGTCCCCCTGAAGGTGCAACTCCGTTCCGACTATATTGCAGCAGATTTTGTCGAAGAAGCGTTCTACGTTCATTGTTACGGCACTGCAAACGGAGGGATCTGTCACCATATCCGGGTCGTCAGCGAAGGTAATTCTGATGACGTAGGGCTCTATTGGTATCCATCGTGTCGGAGCCTTGAAACGGCGCTCGCTCGGCGGACACGAGGGCCATGGAAAGCAATAGCTCCCTGACATCTTGCTCCTCACCCTCGAACTTCGAGTCAGATTCGGCGTAAGTCTCCCAGAGGAAGGTGAAGTACGCGTGGAAGGCGATGACGCACTCGTCCCAACTGGGCTTGGCCACGGATATCCCGAGGTCTTCGCAGTCCAGGGTCCAGAGGCCCTTGGTGTTGTACCCCGGAATCGCCTCGACAGGGTTCAGGAGGATGATATCTCTCTTGGGGGTGATGACCCTGTGGAACCTGATGGACGGGAAGGAATAGCATCCGATAACCGCCCTCATCTCCTTGAGGGTCCCGTCCGGGTCCGTGACTACGGTCCCGGATGCGATAAGCGGTCCCGCTCCCGCAAAAAGCGAGATGTCCATGGAAGAGATGTTGCTCGCGAAAGTAATCGGCACGGTGTCGATGCCGTTCGTGATGAGCCAACAGTTCTTACGGGTGGGATTCTGAGAGATGACGCCGATAATCGCGCCCTGGAGGGACCCTGAGCCGTCGCTGGCAATCTCTCTAAGGGCGTTTGCACGGGTCAGCCTGAATCTCCTCATGTCGTCCCCAGAGCCGTAGTAGAGGTCGTAGCCGTCCAGGTGGTCGGCCAGCGCCAGCAAGTCGGCGGAGAGCTTCCTACGGGCCAGAGTCTCTCTGTGGCTTCCTGACTCTCCCCTGCCCTCGGTCATGTTAGCCAGCTCCAGCTCCCTGATGAGTTGGTTGAGGGCGTCAAGCATGAGCGTGTCCTCGCCCTCCGTGACCGTTTCGACATTCCTGCCGAACGACGTATCAATAGAGAGGCTGAACCTTCTGACGAGGCTCTCTGGGATAGCGTTTTGCAACCTGAGCTCCTGTCTGACCATCATTGATCCGATGTCCATGAGGAGGTTTTGGACATCGACCATCATTTGTCCGGCCACGGAGACCGGGACGGTGGCACTCTTATCATAGTTGGGGACCAGTTTGAAGTTGAACGGCTGCATCTGGACGGTTATTGGTTTGAAGCCTACTTATCACTTAAGGCAGATTCAGAGGTGGGAACGCACGTGCTTAATATATCCTTTCTTTATCAAGAATGTTGCATAATTTTATAGATGTGACGGACTGAGCTAGTCATTAGACCGGCTCAGTCACCCTTCACCACGACTTCATTGACGATCTCTCCAAACACTTGAGCACGAATGTTCTTTTAGAAGTTGATTGCATCGTATTGAAACATTAAGGGAGATCCCGCTGCCGGTAATGATCTATATGCTTGTTGATTATCCATAAAGTCGAAAAAGATGCATTCCAACTTCCAGCGACGTTTATAGCTCACATTTTTCCTTTATTTATTTTAGAACATGGCCAGGTACTACCTGTCGATAACGCCTCTGCATGCAATCGTTGCTTTTCTTGTTGCAATCAGACTTGAACTTAACGATAAGCATGTAGTCTTGCTTTACGGAATCTTTCCAGTTCTCTTTGGCCTCGTAGGTCGAATCGACGTAGATCATATCAAATATATGACCTTTGGTTAAGGCTATGTACGTTAACATGCGGAACGTGGTGTTATCTCCTATCTTGTCCGTGGTGAGATATACCATGATCTCGTTCGTGCCCACGTCGATCAGGACGTGCATCTTATCCATCTTCTGTAATCTGGACTGACGCCCCATTTGTTCTTCCGTCAGAGGTTCGTGTTGCTCGGGTTGAATCCTATAGAATTGACGGCACCGAACCGGTGCCGTCTCTTCACTCTAAACGAGATGTACAAGGAGACGATCCTGTACTTCCTATCGTTCTCTAATACTAGCATGTTCATGAACATCTTCTTTTCACACCTGTGCACGATCATGTAGTCAGGGAAGGGCCTATTCTGAAATACATACCTTAAAGGACGCCGTGTTTCTGCAGGTTCTCATAATGATCGCGAACGTCATTGACAGTGAGTTTGCAATTAAGGTTGTTTAGGTTCATGATGAACAGCACCTACACGATCATGCTGTTTGTGTAGGAGTACGGACGGTCGATCTTCTCACGGTTTATCTCGGCCAGCTCTTCATGGAATACCTTCATTTGGGACACAATGTCTCTGGCGTAGATCTAGTGTGCACGCGAGAGTAGTTTGGTGTGCGTTTCTGTCTTGATGAGAGGATGCACCTTGTTCATTCTTTTGTCGGCGACGAAACCTGCCGCCGACATGGCTATTTTATTCTAGCATCTACTATGTATACCCACCATCCTATTAGATTCCATGGGGGTATTTCGTTTGCATAAAATGGGTGTTTCTCGATCTCGGCTTATGCTATGACAGCTAATATATACTAAACTTATTATGATTACAATAGTATTTATATTTATCGATAATTTTATATAATGAAATATATGAAATAATGGTTTAAGATAATCAATTCATAAAATCATCATTTGACGGATCGACTGGACTAAATCGTGCCAGTGAATTATGCAACATTATTGATGACGCTACGATGTTAGTTTTATTTCCTTTTAAGAATTATTAAAAAGGGCAGCGCGCATTCCGCTGAAAGGGAAAACGATGGTTGAAATTAAATACGAAGTGGTGGAGAAGATCGCAGTTCTCTCCGAATCCTCTAAAGGCTGGACTAAGGAGCTCAACTTCATCAGTTGGAACGATAGGGATCCAAAGTACGACATCAGGGAATGGTCACCCGACCACGCAAAGATGGGCAAAGGGATCACGCTCTCCGATGAGGAGATGAGGTTCCTCAAACAGGCCCTGGATTCCAGAGACATCTGAACCCCCAAACCTGTTCCGGGACGTTGTCGATCACCAAGATCGAGTATCTGGAGCGCTTCCTCGTGGACGTGGACCGCGTAATGACCGGCCGTCCCAGTTCGATAACCAAGGTTTGCTGGTTTATCAATTATTACGATACAGAGAAGTTCCCCATTGTCAGTGGATACCTCGACTGCAACGATAAGCACGTGAAGACCAGATGATCATGCTCCAGCAGACGTTTGCGAAAGGGTAGTCCTCGAGAAGGTCGGGAACATGAGCCGCAGAGACTCCGAGAGGGTCCATATGGTCTATACCAGATACCTAACCACCATACAGTTCAACGACGAACTGATTCCCTAGCTTTTCGATGTCTTCAACCACGCCTCGGGTGCAGAGTTCGTGAGAACTACCGTCGTCAGGGAGGAGGAGGTCCCACATCTGCGCAAGATATATAGCCAAGTGAATGGCAAGATGAGATCATCTGTGAAGATCATCCTCGAGAGAGTTATCACCTACAACCCTGGTTTCCAGCCAAAGAGGAACCTGATCCTCCCGTCCCGGTCTACTTCAACGAATCTGAGTTCGAGTCTTTTCTGAACTCCGTCATTGAGTATTTGAATGTCAAATACAGGGGGAATCCCACCGGAGAGGGTAAAGCTGGCAACATATAACAACGTAGTCCGCGCCTTAGGGAGGATGAGGATCCGCCTGCACAACGAGAAAGAAAACCTGGCCGTCTACGGGTTAGACAAGGCCGACCGTGTCAGGGAGCCAAACTCCCTGATTGTTTAGGCCAGCGACGACCCGTCCCGGAAAGAGGTGGTTAGGCCCGAAAGATCTCACTCCCGGGTCTGTTACAGATGCGAAGGCATGAGGTCTGTTACAAGGGCTGTGGATTTGCCAGAGTTGCGGGACGTTCTAAACACGCAGTTCCGTTTCCATGTTCTAATCACGGACTTTGTAATAGTAACAACGAGAGGAAGTTGACAGTAGAAATAGAGGACTATTCAACACGAAGAATAGTCACCGACAGTGACTGTGAACGGTGATATCGCGAAATAATCAATTAGGAGACTGGCGGTAATCCGCCAGTCATTTTCTTATACCACCCACCGTACGATTTCGTAGTGGACTGTTCAAACACTTTGTCTCTTCTCCTTT
>CAZIJM010000052.1:0-8489 GCA_964539695.1 uncultured Methanomassiliicoccales archaeon
TCGTTTATTCCGTCGGTGCGATGATGGACACATAATGAGGTTGAAATTCAAGGCGCATTTGAATTGTCCGTAGATTTTATTCCTGCGGCGCCAGTAGGGTCTCCGAAGAGACCATACTGGCGCCGTATCTTGTTGATGGTGGAACAGGCCATCTGAATCTTATGTTTCTTCCATAACTTCTTTTGGAGCTTCTAGAAACCGAATCTCCAACGTGTTGCATAGTTCAATGATCACTTCGCGGGCCTTCCGTCCGAACTTCCTGATGATCTTCTTCGGACAAATAGATATCAAGTTGAAAACCGACATTGGCATTGCGATTTTTGTACTTCGAGTTGAGGAGCTTCCCGATTCTGTAGATGCGTGGCCCTTGGACATAAAGCTTTTCGACACGTCGAACTTCTTCGTTACACGAGAGCGAGGCATTTTGTCTTCGAGAACGGCTATCATGTACCGTAGTTTCTTCATGAAGAGTCCGATTTTCTTGTGCTTGTGGCTGTCGTGCACGGTGATTATGGCATTTACCTACCGTCAAGTATTTTCTCTGCGATTCTCTTGATGCAACCAGATTCCGATTTCTTTTATCACCACATTGTGACGGAGTTCACTTATAATCACAGTTTTGTTCAGCCGGCAACACTGAATTTAAGCGCGAAATAGGTGTTGTTGGTGTTCATGAACTGTATGGTTAGAATACGCTCACGGATCGCCCATCCTATGGAGGAGATCCTCGGTCTCCCTCCAGCCTAGGTACATCCGCTCCCACGATTTGAAAAGGGAGTTGTGGGTGCACCTGGAGAGGCGGTATCTTGCCTAAGGTGGAGGCATTCATGATAGACCATGTAGTCCCTTACGCTGTCGGGAATGTCATCAGAGTTCAGTCTATCGGAAATCCCAACGACTTTGAACATGTTGCTGCAGAATTCAACCCTCTTGACGTTCTCCCTGCGGGTCCACGAGATGTAAGAGTTTCCGATGTCAGACTCCGTCAGGAGTCCAATAGCTTTTAGATGGAGTCGTAGAGATACGCGATCTCCTCGCATCCGGTGCAGAGGAGGTTCTTGCTCCTGGAGATGTATATGGGGCGTCTGGACGTGATGAAGAAATCGGAACACACAAAACTAGATAGGAATCAGGCTCCGTCCATTTTAGGTTTCTGGTCCTGCGGTAAACCATGTTGTAGAAGTCATCAAACACCTTATTGGGTGCGCCGTTCAGGTAATCCGAGAGGAATACCTTGATGCTGGTCCCACAGACCCTCCAGGAATAACTGAATTTCTCCTTACTGTAGAGTGAGACCTCGGCAGTTCCGAAGTGACAGAGGCATGCCTCGATTACGATCTCGGGAATGGCCATTCTTTTTACCTCCAGTGACGATCTTCCTGCCTCTGGCGCTTGGGGACAGACCTCTCGACCCTGACACGCTTCCCACCGATGTCCTCAGACGTACGGTACATAATCGTGGAGTAGGACGACTGGGTGGGTGTGAACACCTGAACCTGCTCTGGCCGGATGTGCAGGATGTTCCTGTAATACACCGACAGCTTCCTCATGCAGTCCTCGATGCACCCTGGGTGGATGGCTATGAAGTAATACATAAGGTACTCATCGCTGCCACACTTCGTCATGGACTCGAAGAACATCTTACAGAATTCCTCTAGAGTACCCCTGCTGGGCTTGCCCATCAGCCTGAGGACATCGTCTGAGACGTGCTCGGACGCAATCTTCATCTGCTCGGAGACGTTCTCTGTCACAATCCGGTCGAGGTATTCCTGCCTGTGTACCTTGTCCGCGACAATCATGTCGTAGCGGATGCTAGAGTTGATGAACACCCTCCTAACTCCCGGCACCTTCGAGATTCTCCTCAGCAGTTCGGTCTGGCGGGAGTAGTCGATGAGGAGCTTCGGACACAGCTTGGATCCCAAGCACTGTCTGTTCCTGCATTTATCGTTGACGGTTATGTTCGGCATTCGACGCCATACATGTTCGCCGTTGTTCCTCCGACGTCGTTAATTACTCCGTCGAATCTTAGCTTGTACGCAATGCGCTTCGCCTCCCTTAGGATGGACTCCTCCGACCTGGAGACCACCGTGGTCCCCTGGTGGACGGCTATTGAACAGAAAGAGCAGTCCCTGTAGCATCCGCGATGAATGGTGATTGAGCTGTGGACGGTGTCCATAGCTCTCACCCTACCTATGCTCGCGTAGTAAGAATATACCGCGTTCTCGAAATCGAATTCGTGCAGGGAGTCTAGCTCGTCCCCGTCCAGTAGACGCTGTGGACGGTTCTGAACCAGGTACCTATCGCCGTGTCTCTGGACCAATTCCCTTGCCATCACCGGGTTGGAGTTCTCTATGAACATTCCGAAAGTCTCCATGAACGTGTCCTTATCGTCCTTGCACCGCTCGTAGGAAAGCATCTCCAAGTACCCTTTCAGAACGGTAGAGGATGCGTGGTAGATTCCTCTGGTGTTCCTCCAGTCCCTCAGGCGCTCCGCCACCTCGGTGGTAGCCAGCTCTGCCATGCCGTAGATTATCCCATAGGCTTTGGCATCGAACAGTACTGACCTCCTGACGGAGTTCGACCAGAAGTCATAGTAGGCGATCCTTCTGATGCTGACCTCGATCCCCGCCAGGAAGACGGAGCCTCCATAACATGTCTTTTAATCAGGTTGGTGTACGCGATGGTGACCTTGTCCAGGCGCCTGTCGTTGACGCCGCCGGGGGTGAAGTCGTCCTCTTTGCGGAACTTCCTCGTAGGGATGTAGTTGGCGACCATGGAGTCTCGCAGCCCACCGAGACGGACCACATGAGCTCCGGCGAGTCCAGCTTTAATATGTCCTCGCTGGAGGAGACATCAGGCTGGGCAATGATGCCAACATTGAACCTGTAGTCCACCAGCCAGTGACCTAGTGCCGCTGCGCCGTTGTCGGTGTAAGTGTCGTCGGACACCAGAATAATGTCGAGCCCCCCCATCCTTGCCTGCGGACTTCCTTCAGAATGGTCGACAAGAATATGGGCTCAGACTTTCATTTCCATGATGTAGTCGTACATCACGAAGCTATCTCCGATGAGATTGTCCTGGGAGTCCACGATCTCGAAACCTTCGTGCTTGTAGACCTCTATGGAGCGCTTATTGTCCCTATTTACGGTGAGATGCACGCATAGAAGCCCAAGTTCCCTGGCCACCTTCCTAAGGTGCCTAAACACCTGCCCGAAGTACCCACGATCGCGGAATTCCTTCAGGATGTAGATCTTAGAGAGGAACAGCCCCCTCTCGTTTGGGACGTATCCCACGTAACCGGCACACTTGGCCCCCTCCCTAATCATGATATACGTGTAGCCCCTGTTATCTACTTGGTCCCTGAGGGCCTCGAAGCTCTGAAACTTGTCCAGCGTGTAGTCTATTTGGTCCTTGGGGACGGTGTCTTTATACGCTTCGTTCCACGCGCTGTGGCTGATGGAGGCGATGATCCTGAGCTCATCGTCGGTGGTGGCCGGGAACAGGGTGAGCCCCCTCTTGCCGGCGTCAACCTCGGCGATATAGCCCCTCAGGCCTGCCTCGAAGTTTACGCCGTAGTGGATATCCGTTTTGGCGTCGTAAGTCCTCGCGATACTGCTCACGGTGAGGTTTACCGCCGCGCTGACAGCATCACCCAAGGATAGCCCGGATTCATGGGCACCCACGAAGGCAGAGCTGAACACGTCGCCGGTACCGTGGTAATGCCCGGGAATCTCCTTACGCATAACCTCGCCTGTCTCGCCGGTGGCGTAGTCCCTGTAGACCACTCCCACCTCACCCTCCCGGAAGCCGATACCGGTGAGGACAATCTTTCCAATGCCGAACTTCCGCGCCTGTTCCAGAACAGAGTCGATGTACTCCCTGGTGTAGGGCCCATCCCTGTATTCGATGCCTAGCATGAAACAGAGTTCGGTGAGGTTGGGCGTGATCACGTCGGCTATTTCACACAACCCACGCATGCCGGCGGGGAAGTCGGGACCGAAGACTGGGTAGAGCCTGCCCTTGTCGGCCATTACTGGGTCCACGTACATGTGGGTGCTCTCATGGGACAGGTCTTCGAACAGCTTCTTGACGATATCTATCTGCTTGAAGGAACCCAGAAAGCCGGTGTAGAACGCGTCGAACTTTATGTCTAAGATCTGCCAGTGCTCGTCAATGGGGATCATGTCGTCAGTGAGGTCCCTGTACGTGTACCCGCTGAACCCTCCGGTGTGAGTAGACAAGACGGCGGTGGGAAGGCCGGAGCACTCTATCCCGACCGACGAGATGATGGGGATCGCGACAGTCAGAGAGCACCTGCCGACACACGAGATGTCATGGACCGCAAGGATTCTTTCCTGATACATACGCCAGACATATCGCGTTTCTTAGATATAGAATGCCGTTATGATTAGGGCTCGTTTAGCTGAAGTTTCGAAAGTATTATTTAAAGAGTAGAATGTGCTCAAAATCATGGATAAGAAAAACGCGGCAATCCTATCACTAGTGCTGATCTTCGCCATGATCACGGTGCCACTGTGCGCTGACGACTCCGAGGCCGCCACATCTGGCGACATCAGCCTGACCCTCCCCGAATCCGGGGTCGAGCCGGTATTTATTACCGTCGGCAACGGGGGCACCGAGACGTTCAGGATGTATGTGTACAACACATCGTCCGACCACCTTGTGATGATCTCATCGGCATCCTCAGATTCCAGGTACGTCACCATGTCCACCACGCAGAGCTCGGACATCCTTCAGCCCGTCGGGACCTCTGAGATGGGGCACATCGTCATCGTTGACGTGGAAGTCTCCGTGGACAGGTACGATGACAGCCCTGTAGAGGAGGGGTCCGTCATGCTGACATTCAGGCAGATGGATGACCCCAACCAGATCTTCGAGATAGTCGTGGATGTGGTGGTCGACGTCGATTCCTTGTACTACTCCGCTGACGGCAACAATAAGTTCCTCGGGCTCTTCCCCAACACGTTCTCTGGTATCATGGGGTCTGAGTGGGTCACTGTCCTGGTCACCATCGTGGTCTGGGTGGTGATTTCGTTCATCGCATGCCAGATCATTATACCCCTCTTCACTAAGTTGTTCACTAGGGGTAACAGCGACGACGACAGGCGCAGGATTAAAAAGATGCTTACGAACCTTGTGATGGCGCTGATCGTCGTGCTTTCTATCAACCAGTGTTTGACGATCCTCGGCGCTGGGCCGGAAATCAGGGATAGTTTCGGAACACTCTCGTCGGTCCTGTACCTGGTGATCGGCGCGCTGATGACATGGACCGTCTACGTATTCGTCATCTCCTCGCTGATCAAGAGGATGGAGAAGGGTATCAACTCCGTCATCGACACGTCCCTAATCCCGCTGTTCAAAATGATTGGAAAGATCGCCATCGCCGTCTGCGCTGTAGGCTCCATCCTGGCTATTTTCGGCGTTGACCTGAACGGAATCTTGGTCAGTGCAGGCATCATCACTTTGGGAATTACCCTGGGCGCCCAGAACATTCTCAACCAGTTTTTTAGCGGTATTGTCTTACTGTCCACCAGGCCATTTAGGAATGGTGACTTCGTGAAGATCAGTGGGGAGGTATACATTGTCAGGGAGGTCAAGTTGATGTTCACTGAGTTCGACAATCGGGACATGGATCAGATCGTCACAATTCCTAATAACGTAGTGTCCGGCGGGACAATCGTGAACATGACCTCCGAGGACAAGGAGGCCCGGGCCTACGTCTATGTCAATGTCATGTACGGCACCGATGTGAAGAGGGCCCAGGAGCTGATGGTCCAGGCGGCTATGGAGCACCCGCATATTATCAAAGATGGCTCCCGCTTCATGCCATCCACCAGGATGATCGACGTCTCTGGTAACGCCATCACGTTGAGACTTGCCGCGTACACCGATGACTTCGACAGCACAGGCGGATACGAAGGGGAGCTGAGGGCTAAGATATATCAACTTTTTGATGAGAACGGCATCCTACTGCCGCCCAACGTCATTGGTGTGCACATCGAGTCCGATGGCAGGGACGCGAACGTCTAAATCGCTTCTAAAGGCCCGCTCGCCGGGACGGCCTCTCGGCGAGCGTCCCTCTTCAACTGCCCAGTCACATTCAGCCAGGACATTCCTTCATACCCCCTATTTCATAACGTTGGAGTATGGATGTGTCCGATGTTTACCTGAGAATGCGCTCGGAGAATACAATGACAGGGTCAACAAACTAGAACCGCTGGGGAACTTTCCGGAGCTTCTGGAGGCCTACATCAATCGCGACTGCATGTTGCATATGATGGAATACCGCACCTTAGCGATGGAGGATTTGGAATCAGCATCAGGGGTTATAAACGCTCTGGAGGACCAAGGGCACGAGGTGGACACTAGTATGTACGTCCAAGTGCACGCGATGACGGATAGCATTCTGTTCGATGAGGACGGGGACTGTTCCGTGGAGTACGCCCTTGCTGCCTCCAGGCTGGATGGCTTGCGGTCCGACTCCCGCCATTAACCGCGAGCATAGTGCGCACCTATGAGGACGCCTGCAAAAACCTCATCGACTCTAGTATCCGAGGAACATGGAGTACTATGTCTGGAAGGCACTGTCACCAGTCATAGGACACGGTGACCCATGGTCTAAGAACAGGGCTATGGAAGTTCTGGTCCCGAGGGCCGAGGCCCTCAAGGATATGGGGGAGACCGCTGACGCTGTAGAAGCCTATGTGAAATCTATAGACGTCGGTATGGGGTTACTGGACCGCAATGTCCTGGAGGGCCCAGAGGAACTGGTCATAAGCTTCGTCATGAAGGCCAACTGTGAGGTAGACATGGACTTAACGGACATGTTCGTCAAGGACACTGAGGCCACCATCACTATTCTCGAGCATATGATGGAGTTTGACTGCCTGTCTGATCTAGAGGTCCTCGTGCGCCTGCATCATGATACTGCGGACGTCCTGATGAAGCAGGGCAGGATCAAAGACGCCAAGAGGCACCTGGTCAAGGCCATGGGAATCGGCGTGCAGGGTGCTAGCGGCTACATCCACTTCTACAGACATGGGGACGGTTTCCTCTGGCCATGAATTCCGAATGCCGGGTGATCTCCTCCCCCGACGGACGCGGGGAATCGGATCCATCCGGAGGTTACTTGTCCCCGGGCGGAACATCGAGTTCATCTTGTTCACCCTCCAGAAGTCTTGGGTGAAGTGGGGGATTTAGAGTATCCATAAAGGTGACAGCAAACAAGAGGACGTGCAGTACACCCTTCTCGTTTGTGAATATGTCGCGTTACTCGACCACGATGCTTTCAACGCTGCACCTGTCCGACATTGTTGAGCAAGCGGCAGATATAGTTCTCTCCCGACTTAACCCTCCTGGCCGCGACTCTTCTTAACACTATTGTCACAAAGTAGATTTCGAAGTAGTCCATCCTTCTCCGAAGGTCCTTGTCGCGTTTGAAATACATGAGGTCGCAGCTCTGATACGTCAACATTACAGTAAGAGGTTCTTCGCGATTGTCCCCATGTCTAACACGTCTCCGGTGAATATGTCATACCTCAGCTTCAGGGAATACAGCGAGAACAGGAGTCTCGTGTTTCTCATGTAGAGCTTGAACTGCTTGGTATTCGTCCTCTCCTTTAGAAGCGGGCGGGGCTCTGAAATGTTGCTGCACAGCATGATGACCCTCACATTCTCTAGCCAGTTGACAGCGTACGTGTATTTCTTTACCCTGTCGTTCTTGACCCCCCCCCCCCGATGCGCGAATAGAAAAAACTTTCTATTCGCATGTGCAAGCTAAACTGGAATGGAGTTGAAGCAGTTGTCTACACTCATTCTCTCATCCTCCTATACATACTTCAAGACGTCTTTCTGTAATCGGCGATGATGCCCCCGTGGGTGTCTTATACGCGGTATATCCTGTGTTCCTTCGATAAGCTGGAGTCAGCAGCACCCCTCCGACGACTGTGTACCATCTCAAGTACTCTATGAAGACCTGAAGGATGGCATCGCCCATCGGTCTCCTCTCGGAGATGTGCCTCTTGACGTACATTATAGCACTCTTATCGATGCTAAGTGTCCATAAGAACTCCTTAAAATCTATCGGGTTTATGTAGATCTCGTGCTCGTATTCCATAGGTAAGATGGGACGTCATTCTTCCTCAGACTGATGAAGAATCTGAATACTGTCACGTCGTAGCGTTCGTCCAAGGCGAAGGTCTTCAGCGATACGTGGGCGTTGGGGCAATTCTAGATCTCGTCAAGGAGGATTAGTGTCCGGTGGAGTTTGAACCTTTTATCGGAGAACGATGTACTGAATTTCATGACGATCATGTCTACGTTGAGATCACTATTAAAGGCAGTTTTTACCTCAGATTAAGCCTGATTTCTCGTGATATTTTATGATTACATCGGTGCTTGGGAATCGCATAAAAGGGCTTCAGACCGAACAGCTTCTAGACTTCGTCGCCCTTCGATTGGGGCTCCTT
>CAZIJM010000053.1:0-8444 GCA_964539695.1 uncultured Methanomassiliicoccales archaeon
CCCAGGTGAAGCCGTCCTGGCCGAACTGCTGCTTGACCCCGTCGTGGCCGTACTGGTCGTACAGCTTCCTCTTCTCAGGATCGGACAACACCTCGTAAGCCTCGGAAAGCTCCTTGAACTTCTCCTCGGCGACCTTCTTAGGCTCTGTAGAGACGTCGGGGTGATACTTTTTCGCCAGGCCGCGATAGGCCTTCTTGATCTCGTCCTCGGACGCGATCTTATCCACGCCCAGGATCTCGTAGTAGTCCCTCGGCATCTCCCTTCAACCTCACTCGTCGTCGACAATCTTGTAGTCGGCGTCGACGTAGTCTCCGCCGGTGTTCTCCTGGGAGGCCTGGCCTGCGGATCCGCCCACTTGCTGATCGGCTTGCTGCTGGGCACTTTGATAGATCCTCTGGCTGATGGGTTCCATGGCCTTCATAAGGGCGTCCATCTTGGACTTAATCTCGCCTACGTTATCTCCTTTGTTAGCAGTCTCCAAATCGGTGATGGCCTGCTCGATGGACATCCTCTCCTCCTGGGTAACCTTGTCGCCGAGCTCATCCAGGGACTTCCTGACAGAATAGACCGCGGTTTCGGCTTGGTTATGCATGTCCACCAACTCCATCTTCTTCTTATCGGCGTCGGCGAACTTTTCGGCCTGCCTGACCAGCTCGTCAATCTCTTCCTTACTGAGCTTATTGGAGGATGCGATGGTGATCTTCTGCTCCTTGCCGGTGCCGAGGTCCTTGGCGGAGACGTTTATGATACCATTGGCGTCTATGTCGAAAGTGACCTCGATCTGTGGAACGCCCCTCTTAGCGGGAGGTATACCATCCAAGACGAACTTCCCGAGGGATGTGTTGTCGGCAGCCATGGGCCTCTCCCCCTGGACGACGTTGATCTCCACGGAGGGCTGGTTATCCACGGCAGTGGAGAACACCTGGCTCTTCTTGGTCGGGATGGTCGTATTCCTATCGATCAGTTTGGTTGCCACACCTCCTAGGGTCTCGATACCCAGAGACAGTGGGGTGACATCCAACAACAGGACGTCTTTGACCTCCCCGGACAAAACTGCACCCTGGATCGATGCACCCATGGAGACGCACTCCATCGGGTCGATCCCGCGCTGGATCTTGGGTCCGGCGATATTCTCGACAAAATTCTGGACTATGGGCATCCTGGTGGGTCCCCCGACCATAATGATTTTGGCGATCTTGTCGGCGCTCAGATGGGCATCGGACATGGCCTGATCTATGGGCCCCTTGCATCTGGACACGATAGACTCCACAAGCTCCTCGAGCTTGGCACGGGTGACAGTCTGAATCAAGTGCTTGGGCCCAGAAGTGTCGGACGAGATGAACGGGAGATTGATTTCAGTTTGCATAGTGGTGGACAGCTCGATCTTGGCCTTTTCACAGGCCTCCCTAACCCTCCAGAACGCCATGTTGTCCCTGGCCAAGTCGATGCCGGTCTCCTTCTGAAACTCTCCGATAACGTATCTGGTCAGCACCTCGTCCATGTCGGATCCACCCAGTTGAGTGTCCCCGGACGTGGAAAGGACCTGAAACACACCGTCGCTGAAGTCCATGATGGTCACATCCAAGGTCCCACCTCCGAAGTCAAACACCATGATCTTTTGCTCCACGTCGGACTTATCGAGGCCGTAAGCCAGGGCGGCCGCCGTGGGCTCGTTGATTATACGGACGACGTCCAGCCCCGCAATGGCACCGGCGTCCTTGGTGGCCTGCCTCTGATTGTCGTTGAAGTAAGCGGGGACAGTGATAACCGCCTTGTCGACAGTCTCGCCGAGATAAGACTCGGCGTCCTTCTTGATCTTCTGCAGGATGAACGCCGAGATCTGCTGGGGTGTGTACTCCTTCCCGAGGGCTGTGACCTTCTCGCTGGATCCCATCTTCCTCTTAACGTTCTTGATGGTCCCGTCCGGGTTCGTCACGGCCTGTCTCCTAGCAGGCTCGCCGACCAAGAGTTGGCCGTCCTTGGTGAAAGCTACGTAGGAGGGGAACGACTTCCCTCCGACGCTGGTTCCCTCAGCGCTGGGGATCATAGTGGGCTTGCCGCCTTCCATAACGGATGCAGCGGAGTTACTTGTTCCCAGGTCGATTCCAATTATTCTTGACATTTCTCCTCACCTTCTGCCTCTGATCTCTCTGCTTTTTTTGTGACTTTCACTTTTGAGTACCTCAACACCTTCCCATTGAGAGTATATCCCTTCTGGAAGACCTCCGCAACCAGACCGTCCTCCTCGCCATCCATGGTGCAGAGTGCCTCGTGAAACTCCGGATCGAACCTCCCGTCCACAGATATCTCTTGGAGGCCGTTCGACTCGAGGACCTTTATCAAGTTGGCCCTGACTCCGCGGATCCCCTTCACGAACTCGGTCTCCTCGCCTGCCTGCTCCAGTGCACGGTCGAGGTCGTCGACGACCGTTAGGAGCTCCCCGACAATGGATGAGCAGGCGTACTTGCGGAAATCCTCGTTATCGCGCTGCGTTCTCTTGCGGAAGTTGTCGAAGTCCGCCTGCAGCCTGCGCGCCATATCCAGGTACCTGTCCGCCTGGGCCTGCGCCTCGGCTAACTTTTCCTCGACAGTACCTTCCACGGCCTCCGTCTCTTCAGACTTATCAGTCATTGGTAGCACCTCGTAGTCGTTCGATAACCATTTAATGAGGGGCTGGGGGCCCCTCGGTTTGCTGGATTGCGATTTCACTCGTCCATTCCGGGGGGCATTCCGCCCTCGCCCACCTGAGGCGTGGAGCTGGCCTTGGCGGCGATGACATCGTCGATTCTGAGGATCATGACGGCGGCGTCGGTGGCCGAGTTGATAGCTTGCTTACCGATCCTGTAGGGTTCGATGACGTTTAGGGCCTTCATATCCTCCACCTTGCCGGTATAGGGGTTCAGGCCAGCGTAGACCTTGCCCTCCTTATGCTGCTTCCTCATCTCGATGACAATGTTGATCGGGTCGAGGCCGGCGTTTTCGGCGAGAGTGTTAGGAATGGACTCCATGGCAGATGCAAAAGCCTCGATAGCGATCTGCTCCCTCCCACCGACAGTGGCGGCGTAATCGCGGAGCTGCATGGCGATCTCCGTGGCAGTAGATCCCCCGCCGGTAACCATCATACCGTCCTCGATGGCCACCTTGACAACAGACCAGGCATCGACCAGGGACCTTTCGACTTCGTCAGCAACATGGTTGGTGCCGCCGCGAACGAGCACGGAAACGGTCTTAGGTTCCTTGACACCCATAATGAAGGTCATTTCCTCGTCCTCGATCTTCCTAAGCTCGACGGTCTCGGCGTATCCGAGATCGGACTCGTCAATCTCTACGATCTTGTTGATGATGTTGGCGCCAGTGGACCTTCCGAGTCTCTCCATGTCGGACTTCTTGACACGCCTGCAAGCATAAATACCCTCTTTGGCGAAGAAATGCTGTGCGAGGTCGTCAATGCCTTTCTGGCAGAAAACAACATTGGCTCCAGAAGCCTTAACCTTCATGACCATGTCCTTCAGCATTCTCTCCTCTTCGGCGATAAACTGGGAGAGCTGGTTGGGGTCAGTGATCTGGATCTTGGCATCAATCTCGGTCTTCTTGACTTCAAAGGGGGCGTCGATCAGGGCGATCTTCGCGTCGTTGACAACTTTGGGCATGTTAGACTGGACAGGCTCCTTGTCGATGATGAGTCCTTTAACAATGTAGGATTCTGCCATCTTCGCCCCGGCTTTTTTGACGGTCTGGATGTTCTTTAGGTCAACAGTATAATTACCGTCGTTATCCTTGTCAACAACGGTCTTGACGGCATCGACAACCATCTCGGAGAAGTGCTCCTTCGAGCTGTTGACCTGCTTAGAGATCATCGCGGTCTGTGCAATAAGCTCGAGGAGCTCGTCATCATCGATGGACACTTTCATCGAAACGTTCCTAAGAACCTCCTGGGCTTTCTCGTTGGCGAGCCTATAACCTGCGGTAATGATCGTAGGGTGCACGTTGGCGTCAATCAGGTCGGTGGCCTTTTTGAGAAGTTCGCCGGCAAGAATAACACTGGTGGTAGTCCCATCGCCGACCTCGGCATCCTGGGTCTTGGCGACCTCGACGAGCATCTTGGCTGCGGGGTGCTGAACGTCCATCTCCTTGAGGATGGTCACACCGTCGTTAGTGATGACAACGTCACCGACAGAGTCAACGAGCATCTTGTCCATCCCTCTTGGGCCGAGGCTGCTCTTTACAGCATTGGCGATAGCCATTGCGGCGGAAATATTATTGAATTGCGCGTCCTTACCTTTGTCTCTCTTGGTTCCTTCCCTAAGGATAATCACGGGGGCGTTACCCATACCCATTTTCGTTCCTCCTAATATTCCTCTTATTCGGAATGCTGACGGCTTTATGTTAGAACTTCTATATAAATATAACTCATGTAGTTTCAATTGCGACGGCATTCTGCGAAAAATCGATATAGTAGTCAGAAACATATGAACAAAACGGTCGGATTGAACCTGCGGGAAATACCTGACACATCAGAAAATGGAGACCTGTACCTGGTGACCCCGCCGGGATTCGAACCCGAGTTATTGGTTCCGAAGGCCAACAGGATATCCGCTACCCCACGGGGTCGTTCGCATAAACATCCAGCCTCAATAAATATCTACTTAAACGGTCAAGGCTTATTTTAATCACGCACTTCGTGAACAGCAACAGCGAAAGGAAGTCGATGGTAAAAGTAGACAACTGTTCAATCAAGATAAATTCATATTAGGGGTGCCGAATACATGTCAGGAGAAGATATCTGTAATCAAACCAGGCCGTCAGGCCCTCGATTCTCCCTCTGATCCGGTTCCGATTTCGTTTTCAGGCATTTCTATAAACGTCACAATAGTAAATAAATTCCTCAGTATTGGTATCAACCCGTCACTAAATCAAAGGAACTCGGGACACTAAACCCAGACGAATAAAGAGCGTACATGGTAATCTCCTCCTCGTACGTTTCTAGACGATCTAAAATAGACCCTCATACTCGTTCTCAGGAGTAGTATCTTGCATCGTCAGTAATCACAACCTCAATCAATTCTAACCTGATATTGACCATTCTATCAGTATACGGTCGCAACTGACGACAATGGCCTTCTTAACCTTTCCGTAGTCGTGAAACAACAGCATCCCGATGCTGTTGCTGGCGACAGAAACCAGATCACCGATGGTCATCCGCCCTCTTGGCCCTGAACCCGGCGTAGGTCAGCTTGAAATAAGATTCGTCCATGCCCATGCACATTAGCAGTCCTGTGTCATGCTTAAACGCATGAGGTTCGAACTTAAAGAAATAGTACATGACATCTTTCTCGCCAAGCATGATCAATCGGCGTGTACCCCTAGCCCTTGTGCGTCACGTCGACGGATGATACCGGAACCTCCGGACGAAACTAGACCATTCCGCACTGGTCATAAATAACGATACATTCCCCGTTTTGAAATACTCATAAACAAACAATAGCAGGATGGAAATCTCGTTTAGACGATGCTCCGCGGGGAAGTAGACGTACTATCTGATTCCTCCATGCAACGTCCTGTTCAAGAGCTCTTGGAAGTCCCCAAAACCATGGATGTACTTCTCGAAGAAGCTATCGTCGCCCTGTCGAGCCTTATGTATCCGTGTCCTGTAGAGCATTGACGACTTCCTCTCCGTCCCCAGATTCGAATTTGGAGAGGTCTTCCAACCTCCTATCAATTATGACGTAGCACATGACATTTATAGAAGGGAGGATTTACACTCTGTTTCAAGAAATTCTTATTAGATATCCTCGACTATGGCGAGCAGCAGTATGATGTCCCATTATAATCCCCACTGCCTTCGTTTCTTATTTTCTTCAGTTTGGGGATATCCTCCGATACGAATCCCGTCTCCCCTGTGGCGGATGCGAAACCGAGGTACGATTTTGTAGCTATGGACAATGACATCAAGGAAAAGGGGACGCATGCCAGCCTATTGAACGTCAATCAGATTAAAGCCATCAGTCCATATCGGATGGTCAGCCCCGATAGCCTCATCTATGAAGGGTTGGGCATCCTTGTACCTGTACGTCAGCACGACGTTTGCTAGACTTCCTACCTTTCCGACGAGTTTTGATAGCGTCATTCCCTTCTCCGCTGTGTACGGAAACCATCGAACTTCCCCTTTGAACTCGTATGGCTCCCCCATCAGAGGGGGAGGGCATCGAATCCCACTGCTTCGCGACGCCTCCGGAATCCGTAAACACATAAATGATGTCCCTGCGAATCCTGCACGCAGGCATTGCTCCGCAGTCAAGCAGTCGTTTAAATCTGTCCACTTTAGCGACCGGGTACGAGTCGAAGAACCGTCTCATTTGAGACTGTCAGCGAAGACTATCATCTTTCCGTATCTCAGATACCTTATAGCGAGCACTAGCTGGGAAACGATACCATACTCTAGAGCGTAGTACGCTAACATCGACCTGTACCCGAGATATCCTCGAAAATCTCAACATCCTCATCATGAATGTCTATGGATTCTAAGTCGAACGGTCCGCATATTATCCGAGGGATCCGAACTCGTACTTTTTATGAAATCCAGAGCCTATATCCTTTGATTAGTCAAAACTATAGTTATTAGATAAGCATCTCAAAGAATGAGTGTACTTCGAAGCCACTGCTCTTGTTGGAAGCATGATAATGGTTTATCTGTCTTCGAATATTTTTCTTCAGTGTCAGGTTTGTCTGAAGGCCTCCACAACTTTCTCAAGGTGTTTGGCCACTTCCTGTCCCTTGGATGTCGAATAGAGCTTGATGGAATTCTGTTGCCTCTTGATGTCATCCACCATAATCATGCCCTCGTCTGTCAGCTCGTTGATCCTCAATAACTTGGTGCGCTCATTCCCTTCGTCTTTCTTGATGATATCGCTCTTGTCGATCCCGGTATCTCCTTGATACATAGGATGACGTATATCGCAAACTTTCTCCCAAAAACATTGGGCACTGAGGTCTCACTCAGATTACCCGCCTTCGTATCAATTGAGACGTAAGTGCTATTGTACCTTAAAACTTTATTCAGTAAGAATTGGATTTCCGCTGAAATCAACGCTCTTAATCATTTTATTTAATATTTTCTGTTTAAACGGAGGTTGTGAATCTTTATATTTCTTAGATAATTTTTAGAAAACTATTAATATCGTTGCTTACGCAATTTCTAACTGAGACGAAAACAAGCAAATGTCCAGGTCCTGATCCGAAAAAACAACGAAGAGAACGAAAGAATGAGCAGATACCCATTTGCTGAGAAAGCCACCGAGCTGATAGATGCTAAGAGGGAATGTCTGAGGAAAACCTCCTGGAAGGTCTAGAACCGCTATTACAAGAAAATAGAGAATGACCTGATGCCTGAACGGCAGGGAGGGATCTCGACCCTCTCGTCGGCCAAAATGACACCGGGGGATATCAAGACTTATACCTATACTACAAGAATCTCAAGGTCAGCAACTATGACCACAACATCTCAACCTTGAACCAGCTTCTCGTGCTGCGGGAACCCGGCAATTACCGTCTATCTACAGAAAAACATGAGGTTCAAGCCCAGCGTCAAACAACCTAAGCTCCCGTCCTTCTCCGAAGGTACATAGGGGAGAATCCAATGAAGTTGGACGAGATCGACCAGAGCAGCTTCACCGATGTCCATCTAATCACCATGATTCTGATGTACATCGAGACCGGGGGCAAGAACAAGGAGCCCCGCCTGACGGAGGTCTCTGACCTCGACATCGATGAGTGGATCATTTACTTCAGGCACGTCGAAGGGAGTAGGACTGCAGCCAGCCCCGCACCGTGCCGATCCCAGAGGAGATCTGCCCGGTAGTTAGCTAATATCTCATGCTCGAGCAGATCTAGCTCGTTTACTACAAAATGAGCAACGACGCCTTGTTCTTTACGATAAGAGGAAACCATTCCTTCCTATCTGGAGACAGTATCTACAGGATTAAGAAGAAAGTTGAGGCACTCATCGACGAGACCTTCGAGTCCAGGGACTGCGGGAGGGGTTCGGTCAGTTCTACTTGAACAAGGGCTCAAGATCGAGAACATGTTCATGCTCATAGATCATGAGTCAACCAGGATGATCGAGGAATACTGTTGCAGAACAACAAGACGGATGCCATCAGAGAGACAGAGACTAAAGGTAAATCGGGCGGAAATGGCCGGAAGTAGAATCTCCTCAATTTTAAAAAATTCAAGCACAACGTGTAGGTTGCACTCAAACGGATGTTTGGATAGGAAAAATGAGTGCAGCCGCCGGGATTCGAACCCGGGCAATGAGCTTGGAAGGCTCAGATCCTAACCAACTAGATCACAGCTGCACTGAAACCTCCTAAAACAATTACCTATATTAACAATTTCTCAATTTGTTGTACTTATCGATCTATGGACATTTTCTTCCGGCGCCCCGG
>CAZIJM010000054.1:0-8332 GCA_964539695.1 uncultured Methanomassiliicoccales archaeon
AGCACAAGGAACGAAATTACATCATTTTTTCTAGAGAGAAAACGTAAAATTATTTATTAACAGATTTTGAGTTTCAGGTATCTCGGGGACGGAGAGGACGTTTCCACAACATCAACTTCATGGTGTCCAAGGGCGAGACCGTGGTGTTTATAGGCGCTACCGGGAGCGGGAAGTTCACCATAGTGGACCTCATCTCCAGATTCTACGACGCCATCGAGGGGCAGGTCCTGGTAGACGACATGGACGTCAGAGATTACAGACTCCACAACTAGGAGTATCCACTTCAGCTACACCGAGGACAAGGAAATCAGCCACGGTTTTCTCTGCTGACGTGCTCCTGGGGCAGAAGATCGTCATCGTTGAGCCCATTGGGTTGAGAAGACCACCATGATCAACTTGCTGATGCGCTTCTACGACGTTAGCGGAGACATTCTGATAGATGGGGTCTCTTTGAACAACATGAAGTGCGGGACGTGCACGACCTGTTCTGCACGATCCTCCAGGACACCTGGCTGTTTGAAGAGACAATCGGGAGAACATCATTTATAACCGCGAGGACATCCCCTACGAGAGGCTGAACAAGGTGTGTAGGACGGTTGCTATACCACTTCATACAGACCCTCCTGGACGGCTACAACACTGTGCTGCGGCGTTACACTGTTTGCTGGGTAGAAACAGCAGGTGACCATCGCTCGCGCCATGGTGGACGGCTCCCCTTTGTTGATCCTCGACGAGGCCATCAACTCTGTGGATATCAGGACTTAGAGGGCGATCCAAGAGATCATAGACAATTTGACCTGAGGGAGGACATCCTTCGTCATCGCGCAGACTTTCTATGATCAGGAACTCCGATCTTATCCTGGTGATGAGGGAGGGTAACATATTGTAGCAGGGCACCCACGACAAGCTTCTGACCCGTGGTGGGTTCTATGCAGACCTGCACAACAGCCAGTTCGATCTCGAACGAGCATGATCCGGGGACCTCCCCGATTTAAACTCCTTAACACTATTTCCCTGCGTCGAACGGGTTAGTCACTTTTTTTATGTGACCCACTCGTACAAGTGCTCAAGCTATCAGAATGGATGCAATAACAGCATTGGCATTCGTCGTCTACTTCGTTGTCCCGGTCATCATCGGAGTTCACTTCTGGAGGGCGAAGGACCGAGACAGTATGGAAGACTACATCTTCGGAAGCAGATCATTCGGATTCTATGTGAGTGTCATGTTGGTGCAAGCATCCAATATAAGTGGTTGATTCCTCGTGGAGCTTCCCGGTTTGATCGTCTTCGCTGGTCTTGGATAGGCCTAGATCGGGATCGGGCTGTTCATCGGATCATACACCTTATGGCTCTTCGTGTCCAAGAGGCTCAGGAAGCACCCGGTGATTTCGAAGAACTTTCTTACTGTACCCGAGTTCTTCTCCAACCGCTTCGACGACCATGAGGGCTATTTATTGATAGTTTGCGCTGGTCATTCTTTTTTCATAATCTACGTTGGACCCGGATCTAGAGCTGCAAGATCGTCTTGGACAACGGTGGCTTCGAGCTGGGCATCTTGATGCACGGCGTGGTCGTCATTCTGTACACATTCCTCGGAGGGTACAAAGCCCTGTGCTGGACTGACTTCTTCTAGACTATCCTGATGGTGGCGGTCATCATCTTGGTCTTCTTGGTCATCATTGGGGATGTAGGATGGAACATCATCTCTGTCGGATGAGACGACCTCGTAGTCATCCAGGGTTTCGAGAGCTACATCAGTCTGTTCAATAACGCTGGGATGCCGATTACCGTCGTGGTCGTGAGTTTCGAACTGGTCTGGGGGCTCATATCCTACGCATGAGCCGGCTTTGATTCAACGTTCATGTCGGTCATGATCCTAGCCCTATTTTGGAAGCGTATGAACTGACAGGCACCATGGTGTCCATGATCGTCGGATTCGTGGTGGTCGTGTTTTGGGAGACCTTCATGGACTTTACCGGGATGTACTCCCTACTCCTCGGATTCACTCTGGCGTTTATTGCCCCGTGGTTGTCGCGCTTCTCACGCTGTTTCCGCCCCCAGAAGGTCGTTAATGAGTTTGACGCCGCGCAGTCCTATGAGGACCCGCCGAGGAGGCCCAGTGAACCCTTGAAGGGGCCATCCAGGGCCCACCTTGACTTTCTACATTCTTCGATCACACCAACCCCAAAGGTTCAACATCGCCCATCCCATCGGGTGATCATGGACCGGATACACGACTACGACACTGTGGAGAGCGTCTGCGAGGATGAGCTCACCTTAAAGGGGTCCCGCTTCATTGGCATCATCATGCCCTGTCCTGATGAGTTCAGCATCCAGGCGAACATCACAGAAGTTATGGGCAAGTACAGGGACGCCACTCATTACTGCTGGGCAGCAGTGTACGACGGTTTGGCCAGACGCGAGAGGAGCAGTGACAACGGTGAGCCATCCGGCACCGCGGGGAAGCCTATCCTCTCCAACCTCAAGAGTTCCGGCCTGTCGGATGTCATGTGCGTCGTCGTCAGATACTTCGGCGGCACGCTCCTGGGAACTGGCGGGTTGATCCATGCCTATGGGGAGATCTCCAAGCTAGCTTTGCAGGGTGTCAGGCGTCGCACCAGGGTGGCTTGCGCCGTCTACAGGTTCACCCTCAACTACAGCTATTATAGCCAGTTCGAGAATAGGATGAAGGACATCATGGCAAGGAGGCCAGAGTGCGAATACTCCGACAGGGTGGATGTGGTAGCCTACATTCCTTCCGGCAGAGAAGAGGAATTCGAGCGCAGAATTACTGACCTCACCGAAAGGCACATCAAACTTTGGCGGATGGATGATGAATACCTGGATCGA
The DNA here is from genome assembly GCA_964539695.1 of uncultured Methanomassiliicoccales archaeon. GTDB lineage: Archaea > Thermoplasmatota > Thermoplasmata > Methanomassiliicoccales > Methanomethylophilaceae > Methanoprimaticola. Next base: position 2,851 of record CAZIJM010000054.1, read on the forward strand.
TTACCTCGGAACGTTATGAAGCCTCCCGGATGGATCCAAAACGATTGGCAACACGGATCTGGATGATCAGGAACGATGTTCGGAACAGACCATGGAATCGATGAATTTCTTCGGGTTGAAATTTAGGATGTTGAGCATGTGTGTGTTGAGTACAACACGTATCTGCGTGAGTCTATCTCTTCTATCTGCAGTTTCAGAACATCGAACATGTCCCAGCTGAAATACTCTTCGGATAATGGCAAGCGGTCGCGGCTGCTCAGCAGGAGATTCGCTTTTTGTATTGAGATCAAGGATCATTAACACAGTATCTTTATCGAATTTCCCAAGGTCCTTGATCCCATCATATGCCTACCTGTTCATGATCTCCTTGTAGCGACCAACATCCACGAGCGCGACCGTACGTATCAGACATCTATAGCCGTATGGCTCCCTTGGTGATTGTACGACTCGAGCATTAGGTAGTTGATATACAGTTTCCCATTCTCAATGGAATCGCTGAAGAAGTCCATCATCATCTCCAGGCTGGCGCCGTCATAGGGGTGTCCTGGGAATTCATATCGAATATCAGGTACACGTTGTGAAGTCCTAATTTAGAATCTTCGATTCTACTCCGTTGCATTCTCTATAAACAAGGCCATTACGTCCAGATTCTCATCGATCGTACCGTCGCAGCATCTTTGATACGAGACTATGGATCGAGGTCCCATGGGTATAGATGTTCTCGGATTTCGTTCTAAGGAAGAGATTGTGCATCTTCCTGAAGAAGTGCGGATCGTCCCTCAGTCCTTCGACATCGGAGAGTATCCCGCGCTCACTCATCAAATTCGCTGCCACGGTACATCTTCTCTATGTTGTATCCTTGCGGAGTTTGCGATCGGTCAGATCGGATAACAACTTCAGCCTACCATTCCGATTACAGGCAGTAATCCGGTCTCATGATTTGACTTTTGACGAGGAAGGTATTGTGAAAGGTCAATGTCGATTGAATGCTCTCTGTGAAAGCCATCATCCTCAGGATCTTTTCGGTTAGCTTCTCACTGAACACCTTCATCCAGAACACGGTGTCTTTGATGCAGATCATGGTGTGTATGTAGGAGTAGTTGTTGGTATGCACCTCCGTTTTAGTGGGAGGGTACGTCCTGTTCACTCTTTCGTCGACGACGAAACTCACCGTCGACGTAGTTATTTTATTTTAGCCTCCACTATTTCTACTTGTTATTTTACTGACATCCTAGCATGGTGACTGTACCGTTATATTTGCACAAACGAAGCGTTTCCTAATTTCGACCTACACCATGGTAATTGATATAAACCATATTCAATATGATCATACTAATATTTGTATTTATCGAAAATTTTTATATATAAATACGTATACTTTTATGAAACAATAATTTAAGATAATCAATTCATAAAATCATCATTTGACGTATTAAGTGGACTGAATCATACCGGCGAATTATACAATAGTATTAACGAGACCGAATCTCATATCAAGAGCGAACGGATAATTAGGATCATGCTCATCAAAGCTCAGTCCATCACCAAGGCCTTCGGTCCGCACAAAGTCCTAAAAGATGTCAGCCTTCAGATCAACGAGGGGGACTCCATAGGCCTGATCGGTGTGAACGGGGCCGGGAAAACCACCTTCCTCAGGATCATGCTGGGCGAGATGAAGCCGGACACCGGGGAGCTCACCCGCAGGACCGAGAGGATCGGCTACCTGGAGCAATTCCCGGAGGACTTGGAGGAGTTCACGGTTAGGGATGTGTTGAGTAGGCCGTATGGGCACATTGAGAGGCTGAAACGCAGGCTGAAGGAAATAGAGGACCTTATGATGGCGGGCGGTAACATCGACTGGAACGCTCTCGCCGTGGAGAACGCTAACCTGGAGTCGCAGCTGGCTAAATCCAATATGGAGGACGGGGAGAACCAAGTCATGGCACTAGAGAAGGTCGGGCTGTCCGCTAATATTATGGACCGCACCATGTACTCCTTGTCCGGGGGTGAGAGGGCCAAGGTCATGCTCTCCAGGATCATCGTCCAGGCGGACGACTGTGACCTGTTAATTATGGACGAGCCCACATCCTACCTAGACATCAACACCGTGGAGTGGCTGGAGGACTACCTTATAAAGACGCACTGCTCGGTGCTAGTCATCAGCCATGACAGGTACTTTCTCGACAAGATCGCTACCAAGATGTTGGAGATCGACCACGGGAAATCCAGGGAGTACAAAGGCAACTACTCGGACTTCATCATGAAGAAGATGATTGATCTGGACCGCATGGAAAAAGAGTACCGCAAGTACGTCAACCAAAAGAAACACCAAGAGGAGATTGCCAGGCAGCTCCACCATGACCAGTGGTACATGACCACCCACAAGACTAGGGAGAAGCTCATCTCCAAAATGGAGGAGAAGGAGAAACCTGAGGAGAACAGGGAGATTACCGTCAAGATACAGGCAGCCCACAAGTCCGGGAAGAACATCATCATCGCTAAGGACCTTAAGGTAGACCTGGGCGGCAGGACCATTCTGTCTGGAGTGGACCTGAACATTCGAAAGGGCGACAAGGTGGGCATCTTTGGGGCGAACGGCGAGGGTAAATCCACTCTCATCAAAGCGCTGCTAAGCCTGATCCCCTGCGAGGGAGACCTATGGGTGGCTCCGGGAGCAAAGATCGGGTATTACACTCAGACTCACGAGAGGCTGGACATGAAGCTTACTGCCGAGGAGCAGTTGCTGCAGATCATCGGCAAGGAGAATAGAGCCGAGGCCCGGAAGCTCCTGGCCAAGTTCCTGCTAGCTAAGGAAGAGATCGAGAGGCCAATCTCCACGCTGTCCGGGGGGCAACGGGCCAGAGTGGCCCTGTGTCTGATACTTCTGGACGAGACCAACGTTCTCGTCCTGGACGAACCCACCAACTACCTGGACATTCCTGCCAAGCATGCGGTGGAGGAGGCGCTGGTGCAGTATGACGGGACTATCCTCACCATCACCCACGATAGATATTTCCTGGACACCGTCTGCACCAGCATGATCGAGGTTGCTGATGGCCATATAAGGACGTTCTCTGGCACGTATTCGGCCATGAAAGGCAGGCCTCATGTTAGGGAGATCGTCCTGGACGCCGACGAGTACCGCGTACTGGCGCCATTCACCAATTGGGTCACCGGCAGGAAGTACGTCAAGGGCGAAAGGGTGCTCATAACCCCGCCGGAGCAGAAGAATTTCCAGTGGGCTCTGGACCAAGGCAAACTGAAGAAGACAGGCGACCGTCAAAGGAAGAAGGTCAACATAGATAAGAACTCTTTGTCTGAGAAGAGGCAACGTGGCGTCCCGCCACGGTTTGGTGTTCTTGATTTTGAGGAAAAAAGATGAGAAGAAGTTTCAACGCAGCAATGGTGCTTCCGTATCTTCGGACGGGATTACTCGATGGCGCTAGAGGGGCATTCGTCGATGCAGGCGCCGCAGTCGATGCACTTGGCGGCATCGACAACAGCGATGTCGTCACAGGTGATGGCGCCCTCGGGGCAGACATCGACACAGGCTCCACAACCGACACATTCAGACTCTTTGACCGTTACCATACCGATAACCTCTGATCTAAAAGACCGTCGGAACGATATTAATACCCTTGCATATTCGTTTTCGGTCTGGCTAAAAATAATTGTAAAATGTTAGGAAAACCTAACATGCTAGAAGGTTGGTTTTTAAATATCTGGCACATGTGCCTGATAACACCATTGCCGAAACCCGAAAAATTAGACTGCACGAAATTCACATGACATATGTCCACGCCCGAAGCCGCGGCAGACACGACACACCGCGAAGGCCATGAGGTTGGTGATCAGGATGAAGAGCCCTTCTACGTAACCCAGGGATGCGGTCCCTGCGGCGTTGTAGACGAGCCCTCTAGCCAGGGATCTGTGTATTTTGATGTTGAATGACGCGGGGTTCAGCGACAACACCAGTGTTATGAACTCAGAGTAATCGCGTCCGGAGACCTCCAAGAAGTGTATTTGCATTGAAACGTTGAAGGAGTACATCATCAAACCGATCAGGAGGAGGTCCAGCATCTTCAGGGTGGCGGCCACGACAGATGGCAGTAGAATTAGGAGCAACGCCTCGACCAGGAACGTGTACCTGACCCTTTGCAGCTCCTCGGATGGCGATGCACCCGGATACCGGGTTGCTGACCAGCATCGTTGCGCATATGGCCATGAGGCCGAAGCTAACTATACTGTCCGAAAACCCGATTTAGTTCTCCAATATGGGCGTGATGTATGTGTACACTGTATACGTCTTATGGCCCTGAAGATTGTGATATCCGCCCTCAGCAGGATGCGAGGGTCGCGGAGCATCTTCTCTGCCCCTCCTCCATCTCGACCCTGGCTTCGGGAGCCCCTAGCCTGGGCAGGATCCTCAGTACCAGGACCACTACGACGATGACTATAGCTAGGATTAGCACGAACACGCTGCGCCATCCCAGGACATGGGACATGGCAGTCCCCAGTGGCACCCTGATTACCGATAATGATACTGAATCAGGTGAAGATTCACAACACGGCCTTTACCATGTATCTCTGCGTGACCAGATTCATGATAAACGTCATCCAGATGGACAACAGGGCCACCGATGCGACCGTGGTGATCGCGTAGGACAGCATCAGGACCAGTAGCCTTATAAGATCAGTGTGACCATGTCGGAAAGGGGGAACACCGCGACCAGGAACATCAACATACCAAACCTGCCGGTGGACCCGATTATCAGAGGAATGCACACGACGTAGTTCAGAAGACCGATACCAGCTCAGCTATCATGCTGTACTCCACGCCGATGCCTATGGCGATGTCCGGTTGGATGCCCACGACGATGAACTCGCTGGTTCCCATAACGAAACTCAGGAAGACGAGCGTGACGACTGCTGGCGTGAAAGGTCTATCCTCCATGTCGTCCCCATTAAACAGTCCGTATTCATCGGTTCCTCAACAGAACGGGCCCGTCGAGCGGACGTTTCGCGATTCTTCCTCTATATAATTCAGGGTTGAAACTTGAATAACCAGGAATTGAGTTAAGTTGATTTATAACGTATAAATCCTACGACGTACAAGGCGTTCATTCAATGTTCGAGAGTGATAAAGTTTTGAGAAAGCGTTGTATACCAGAGATGTAGACTTTCAGAAGATGTACCACATCTCGTACAATCGTAGGGTAAATAATACTAGCGTAGAGAGTCAAATATACTTCGGTGAGGATTCGAATAGGTTCGTCAACATCCTCACCGGAATTTAGAGTTCATGTTTCTATACAAGCCCGAGGATCAGGGGACCATCATGATTGTCCAGTCATGGAAGATTTGTATCTGATCATATATGTAGAACGCCGAATGTACTAGTGCCCCGCACGCGGGGCACTCTGTAAAGTGAACCAATATGAGAGAAAGTTCCACTCGCACACCAGGTGTTCGATAAAGGCAA
>CAZIJM010000055.1:0-8301 GCA_964539695.1 uncultured Methanomassiliicoccales archaeon
TGACGTACCAAACTTTTCTGCCGAGCAAGAGCAGGACATCTTGTCCTCGATGACGGCCACCCTGTACCACGGTTTCATAGAGAGTCCGATTTTCTTGTGCTTGTGGCCATTGCGGACGGTGCTCATGGTATCTGACCACCATCAAGTATTTTCTCTACGAATCTCTAACGCCAATTGGATTTCAATTCATTTTGTCACCACGTTGCGAACGAAGTCCGCTTATAATCATAGTTTCGCCCAGTTAACAATGCCTAGTTCAAGCGTGAACTAAGTGTTGTTGATATTCATGAACTGTGTAGTTAAAATAGAATCAACAACGTTAAAATACTGATGCGGGAATCAAGGTCCGATACAAATGGTACAGATTTCATCCGATGCAGAGAAGTTCATTAACGACCTGCTTGAGAAGAACCAGAAAGTCGGATACGGAATAAAGATCTACTTGTCCGGATTCGCATGCTCCGGCCCTCAGTTCGGAATGTCTTTTCAGGAAAAGGCCAATGAAGGCGAGAATGTAGACAAATCCGCCAACGGGTTCGACATGTTCTATGACGACGAGACCAAGAAGGAGCTCGAGGAGTGCGTCATCGAGTTCATCGACGACCCTAACTTCGGAACCGGACTCACTATCAGAAGTCCCAACTTCAACGGCTGCGCTTCATGTGGCGGCTGCCACTAAACTCCAATCCCGGGAGGCCCTCTCCCTCCCATGCTTTTATCGTCCACATCCATTCACTGGTATTCACATGTCGTTCGTCACCCATCCAAGCATATCTCCGGGCAGGGTGGAGGAGCGTCGGTACCAGACAGCCATGGTGCAGAGCTGCCTGAGGAGCAACACTCTCCTCATCCTTCCCACCGGCCTCGGGAAGACCATAGTAGCCCTCAGAGTGGCGGCCGAGTACCTCCCATCCGGAAAGGTTTTGGTGCTGGCGCCCACCAAGCCCCTGGTGGACCAGCATAGATCCGTATTTTCCGAGCTCCTGGTTGGCGCCAGAGTAAGCGAGATGAATGGCAACATGAAACCTGAGTCCAGGGCGGGTGTCATCAGGAACTGCAACGTGATCATCTCCACTCCGCAATCGGTGGCTAACGACCTGGAGGCGGGGAGGTACACGCTGGACGGGTTCTCTCTAGTGTTTTACGACGAAGCCCACAAGGGTGTCGGTAACTACGCCTATGTGAGAGTGGCCGGGTTCTGCGGGAAGGGGGTCAGGTCAGTCGGCATGACCGCGTCCCCCGGCAGCGACATATCCAAGATCGAGGAGGTTTGCATCAATCTCCATCTCAGGAGGATAGATATCCGCTCCGACGACGACCCCGACGTGTCCCCTTACATCCACTACACCTTCGTGAACAGGATCGAGGTCTCTCTGCCACAGGACATCCTGGACGTTAGCGCCCTGCTGAGATCCATGCTGGACCACTTCATATCGGAGATGGCTGGTCTGCATCTGATCAAATCCTCCTGGCAAATATCCACGTCGTACATGCTGATGATAGGACGTAACCTGCAGGCCAGGTTGTCCCGTGGCGAGAGGACGGCCATCGTCTACAGGGGGCTAGCGCTACACTCCATGTGTATTAAACTCCTGCACGCTATCGGCATGGCCGAGACTCAGGGCATGACCCCGCTTAGGCTGTATCTGGCGAAGATCGAGACCGAAGCAGATCAACGGGAGGGTGGGAAGAGCTCCAGGGAGATCGTCAACCGCCCAGAGTACGTGGGCGTCCGGGCAATCGTGAACCGCACCAACGTGGAACACCCTAAAGTCTCCAAGGTGTTGTCCGTGGTGAGCATGACCGTGAACGGCGGAGAAGGATCCAAGGTCATCGTGTTTGCCCAATATAGGGACACCTGCGAGATGCTCACCGAGAAGCTGTCGTCTGTCCCAGGCGCCAGGGTCGGCATGCTCGTGGGCCAGTCCAACGGCGGTCTGAAGCAAAGGGACCAAATTGCGCTATTGGACGGGTTCAGGAATGGGGAGTTGAACGTGATAGTCTCCACCTCAGTCGGTGAGGAAGGCCTAGACGTGTCCAGCACCGACGCGGTGGTGTTATACGAGCCGGTCTCCTCTGAAATCAGGACTATCCAACGTCGCGGGAGGACCGGCAGAAAAAACAACGGGGAGGTATACGTTCTGGTGGCAAAGGGTACCATGGACGAGGCCCTTGAGAGGGCCAGCACCGAGAAAGAGAAGGCGATGCACACCCGCTTGGAGAAGCTGAGTGAGAAGCTCAGCAGAGGCACATCTCCTATAGTAAGGAAGAACCAGCTCAAGCTAGACGGTTTCTGAAAAAGCCATTTTAATGAACTCTGTGATGCAGTCGGCATGCTCTACTCTGACCTAGCAGAGACTTTCGACAGACTGGAATCCACCGATAGCCGCCTAGAAATGACATCCATACTTGCGGATTTCTTCCGCAGGGCGGACAAGACGGAGCTTCGCTCCATCGTCTACCTCAGCCAGGGTAAGCTTCACCCAGACTTCGTGCCCGGTGTCCTTGGGATGGCCGACAAGCTTGTACTTAAAGCGATAGCCAAGGCGTCCGGTAATCCGGAGGGGAGGACAGAGAAGCTGGCGGTGGAAACCGGTGACCCCGGACGGGTGGCAGAGGCCCTAATATCCAAGAAAAAGCAGATGGCTCTGTTTTCAGAGAATCTCACCGTAGAGAGGGTGGTGAAGGGACTGACCACCATAGAAAGTGCAGACGGGAGGGACTCCCAAGACACCAAGCAAAAGACGCTCGCCGGTCTTCTCCACGATTCCAACCCTGTAGAGGCCAGGTATCTATGCAGGACGGTCACCGGCAGGATGAGAGTCGGAGCAGCAGACATGACAATCCTGGACGCCTTGGCAGAGACGTTTGCCTCTAAAGAGGACCGCCCGGCTATCGAGAGGGCGTTCAACGTGACCTGCGATATCGGTTTGGTGGCGGAAACTATCGCCAATGGAGGGATGGACGCGGTCCACGCCATAGGCGTGAAGGTAGGTAGCCCGGTGAAAGTCATGTTGGCTGAGAGGCTCCCGTCCATCAACGAGGTCGTCGAGAAGATGGGCGGCATGTGCGCCATGGAATTCAAGTACGACGGGATCAGAGTCCAGGCTCACACATCCAAAGACTCGGTGAGGCTCTACTCCAGGAGGCTGGAGGACCTTACACCCAACTTCCCGGACATCGCAGAAGCCCTCAGGGCCAGATGCAGGTACGGGGAGGCGATCATCGAGGGGGAGTGCGTGGCGATCGACCCCGAGACCGGGTACATGCTCCCGTTCCAGAACGTCACCCATCGCAAGAAAAAGCACGGCATGGAGGAGACGGTCAAGGAGGTGCCGGTTCGGATATTCATGTTTGACATACTGTACGCTGACGGCAGGGACTGGACCTCAGAGCCCTACCCCGACCGCAGGGCCACCCTGGAGGCTGGCTTTGAGATCGGGGATTAGGTCCAAATGACCACTATGAGGATGGTGAAGAGTCTTGAGGAGGGGAAGGACTTTTTCACCGATGCGATTGCCGCCAAGTGCGAGGGGATAATAGCGAAGTCTGTGGCCCCTGACTCTGTGTACAGGGCGGGGTCCAGAGGCTACCTGTGGATCAAGTACAAGAAAGATTACCAGCAGGCGCTCACGGACTCATTCGACCTGGTTGTGGTCGGGGCGTTCTACGGCATGGGGAAGAGGGCAGGCAGGTACGGGGCGCTACTCATGGCCGCCTACGATGGCAAGACTGGGATATTTGAGACAGTCTGTAAGCTGGGCACCGGGTTTGACGACGCCTTCCTGGACGCCATGCCTGCCCTGCTGGACGAGACACTCTCTGAAAAGAGGCCGCAATCGGTCTCCGCTGAGATGGTCCCGGATATTTGGTTTGAGCCGGCCGTGGTGCTCGAGGTGGTGGCTGCGGAGATTACTCTCAGCCCGATACACACCGCCGCCAAGGACGTTCTAAAGGAGGGCGCCGGCTTGAGTATCAGGTTCCCCAGGTTCACCGGCCGTGTGAGGGACGACAAGGCCCCTGAGCAGTGCACGACCGTAATGGAAATCGTAGAAATGTACGGCATGCAGATGCACGATTCCGACGGGCTGTCAGAGTGACAGATATGTCTGAGACGGGACACCTTCGATTATCCTGTTACATAGCGTACGTACCTTTTATAAAATGTACAGTGTTACTCTATAGCGGGATTTCGGAGTCCAGGATGGGGTGTAATGAATAGATAGGATGAACTGAGCGAGCGTCACTGACGACCATAACATTTGGAATTGAAATGGCGACTGAGTCCCATGGCTCAAAACCATTTATATTCGTATGATATAGGTGACATTATGTAGACCTACATTGTTGAGAAGACCGGCGACTCTGTCACCATCGCCTTCAAAAACGCTAACCTCACTTTTATTACACCCTTGATGGACGCGCTCTACAGGGACAATAACGTCGAGCTAGTCAGGTACATCGACAAGCATCCTGAGCTCGAGGACCGTAGACTCTACGTTAAAGTGAAATCCGGTGATGCCATTGCGGCTATCAAGAAGGCCTCGGACTCGATCTCCAATTACTACTCAGTCGAAGAGTGAACGTTTTGTACAGAGAGTGTACCACTGCAGAGGCGGATATTGGCATGAGGTGCTACCTATGTCCCGCCAAAGGAACCGGTGGCCACCTGAAAACGTTGCCAGAGGATTTCGTGGTCAGAGAGATCTCCGACCCGCCCAGAACCAAGGAGGACGGCGAGTTCACTATAGCCACGGTCACCAGCCGCAACTGGGAGACCAATCGCCTCGTCAGGTTCATGGCCCGCAGCATGGGCATATCCAGGGAGAGGATCAGTTTTGCCGGCACTAAAGACAAGCGCGCGGTCACCACACAACTCATGTCCTTCAAATGCCCACCGGAAGACTTGGCAAGGATCAATCTTAAAGACGTAGAAATAACCGGCCCCTACAAGGGCAGCAGGGCCATCCAGATAGGCGATCTCATCGGTAACGAGTTTGAGATCACTGTCAAAGGCTGCACGATGGACCCTTCGCTTATCCCCGAAACCGTGGATGAGGACGTATCTGTTATCAAAAAAGTGGGCGGGTTCCCCAACTACTTTGGTGTCCAAAGGTTCGGTGTGGTCAGACCCGTGACGCATCTGGTGGGCGAGAAACTGGTTAGAGGCGATATTGAGGGCGCCGTCAGAACGTATGTGTGTTTTACCACCCCCGAAGAACCAGAGGAACTCCAAGGAATTCGCAGGTCGTTGGAGGGCACAGAGGACTGGTCCACAGCGGCATCGGTTATGCCGGAGCAGATGTCCTTCGAGAAGACAATGGCCCAGGTGCTAGCAGGTGGCAGGAGTTGGACCGACGCTGTGGATGCGATGCCGTACAACCTCCAGATGATGTTCATCCACGCCTACCAGTCGTATCTCTTCAACGAGATACTCAGCCTCAGGATGAGACGGGGCCTACCTATCAATATGCCTGTGGAGGGCGACGTGGTAATCCCACTGAATCCCAATAACAGCCCACAGCACGAGAGCCCGGTTATGACCACCGCCAGGAACATCGACCTGGTAGTCAGGCAGGTCCGCGCCGGCCGCGCATTCGTCACTGGAGCGCTCTTTGGATCGAACTCTCCACTCGCCGAAGGTGAGATGGGGGAAATCGAGAGAAAGGTCATTGAAGATAACGGCCTCGAAGCAGAGGACTTTGTCATCCCGGGACTGCCCAGGTGCAACTCGAAGGGCGGCAGAAGGGAGCTCATGTGCCCCGTGAAGGACCTCTTTACAGAGTTCCATGGCGATAGCTACGCCCTCAAATTTTCGCTCCCCAAGGGCAACTACGCTACCTGCCTGATGAGGGAGTTCATGAAGTCCGAGATGAGGGACTACTAAACGACCCAGACTATCAAGCCCTGAATTGTCATCGCCTCGTACATGCCGAGTCAACATTCGCACATTGTCTCGTAGACTGTCATGCCTTTGGGCAGGCACATCAATGCGTTGGACAGCCTCGGGTCGATGTTCCTGGTCAGGTCTGCGATCATCGTCCTGAACACATAGGCCACAATTTCTTCGCCGCATCTGAGTCCCTGCATCCACATTAGACGAACACCCTCTCCATCAAGAGCTTCAGGTTGTGCTCCAGGTCCTTCCAGTCTAGCTTCATCACCGCATCCCTCGAGATTCTCTCCATCTCGGCGAACCTGAGGAACAACGTGTTTATGGGGCCGTAGTTAGGTTGCTTACCGGTACGTAGCCACCTCCACCGCCGTCTTGTCAAAGTTAAGCGTATCCAGCATATCAGGGTCGGTTGGCGGAGCCCCGGTAAAGTATGTGCGTCTGAGAGCCTTTTTGACGTTCCTTTTGACCGGGTCCACGGCCGTCTCCCTCTGAGGCTTCCCGACCACCAACGACCTGGCCTCGGCCTGGTAACCGTCTTCCTCCAGGATGCAGGTCATCCTGAACGTGCTTTCTGGCCCGGGATTGAAATATTTCGTGAAATACTCGTAGGTGGCCATCAGCGTCTTGTCGTCTTTCCAAGACCCGGTGATCTCCGCCTTCAGAAGGATCGCGGACATGTAGTGCGGGTCCCCACTGAGGATGTGATCGAGTATACCATTTGCAACGACGAACTCGCGACGGGAGTGCATCATGCGGGCCAGCTTCTCTGCCAAATTCAACCTGATTGGGTCCTTAGAAACCGTGGCAGAGTAATACTCAGAAGCGCGGTTCGTGGCACTCATCTTCTCGTACACTTTTCCTTTAGCCGCATGGACCTCTGCGTCGTCCGCCCCTAGGGAAACTGTCGATTCAAGCTCTTTCAGAGCCCCGCGGAGATTGCTAGACGCCGACCTAGTCTGATCGAGTGTCCTGTGTGTTCGCGTCATTATGGTTGGACGCCATGAGGAACGATACGCAAAGACCGTAGTCTGAAGGTCACCGGCCCTGAGCAAAACCTCTGCCTTCAGTTTGAGGAAATCTGAATTCTCGAGCGTGACGCCGAGTGCTCCGTCCAGGATCTTGAGGGCCGCACAATGGTCACTTGCCTCAGACTGTATGAATGCCTTGAAGTAGAAGACGTCCATATCGACCTTGGAGGACTCCGACTCGAGCTCTTACATGACTTCGAGTTTCATAACAAGCTCCAGAACAGGTTGTGTGACAACCAGTTCCTTGACTCCCGCGGTTACATGTTTAGAGACAGCGAATGACACCTTAAGCTTTAGTCTTCTTGCAAGGGCCTCGCGTCTGTAGTATCTTCTCTCCCGCACTGTCTTGACAATCTCCAACCTGAGTATTGGGGACTCCACGTCCTGGCCGCGGCATTCAACGTAATCGTCTAGAATTCTCAACACCTCCGCGTCCAGCCCGTGGTTGAGCAGCATCCTGACCGTCTCGAGGTACTCACCCGATCCGGCCCACTCGCTGTCGAGGTACCTGCAGAGCTCGTCTATCGTCTCCTCGAAGTCCCTTGAGCCTAGCTTGGCTCAATATATCGATCATGGTCCTCGGAGAAGTGGTGTCGCACTTCTCGAGGAGTTCCAGCACACGCTCATGGCTATCTGCCTCGATGCATCCTCCACCACCTCCTTCCTGAGAAAGGAAGAGACGTTCGAGAACAGGTGGGAGTGCATCATTCTGGCTGAGTACCAATCGTACTTGTAGACGGAGATCCTCGCCGACGCCGGTATGAACTCCCTTCCTCTTAATGTAGTGAGTGGAGCCAGCTAGAAGCGCCAATGCGCTCTCTTTATTGCCTTTGAACCATTCATAGTAGATCCTGTACAGCTCCTGGATCCTGCCTTCACCCATAGAGTTCGAAAGCGCCCCCCCGTTCAGGATCTGCTGTATATTGTGCCTCTGCGGCCATCCTCCCGCAGGGTCTGCCTTCGCTAGGACCCTAACATCTCCGTGATAGGTTGGAGTCGTAAGCGCAGACCGTTGTCACCCTTGCACCGGCCGCGTCCCCACGGGTCAGGCGGATGCGCGCCAGCATCATAGACTTGTGAAGGACCTTGCTAGAACACTCGGAGTGCATGAGCAGATCTTCGGTGCCGTCGATATTTCCTGCCTCCAGCAGGATTTTCAGTACCTTCGAGGATTGTGTTCCTGAAAGGATCTTGCGATGTCTCAGTGATGTTTGCCTTCGACATTGAGACTCTAGAGCCGGTTTGCAGTGAGGTGTCAGAAATTTCTTACAGTGACGTATTAAGACACTGAGCAATCTTTAAGAATCTGTTCACCGACGTTCTGGAGGATCTTCTTAGGATTTTCCTTGTGGAAAACGTATACACGATCATATCTGT
>CAZIJM010000056.1:0-8040 GCA_964539695.1 uncultured Methanomassiliicoccales archaeon
GGAACATTAATTATTTCGTCGCCATGATTTACCTCTGTAACAGCAGGCTGGAGATCTCCTTCAACTGAGGTAGTGATTATTTTAATCGTCAAACAGGCGCTTGGCTGAGGGATGCTCCGCATCCCGAAACCAAGCGTAACTCTACTACAACAATTCTAGTTTGCCTGATTTGACTAAGTTCCTACATTCGCCTTTTCACCTCTAAATCATGTAAAGTTAATTTAAATTCATACACCATGTAGTCAGGTATGAGGACTGCACTCACAGTGGCGGGCTCTGACTCCGTAGGAGGCGCGGGCATCCAGGCAGACGTCAAGGCCATGTCCATCGTCGGAATCCACGCCGCTTCAGTAATCACAGCCGTCACTGCCCAGAACACGTGCGGGGTGGATGGCATATTCCCCATTCCGGAGGAGTTCATAAAGGCCCAGATGGAGGCCGTCCTGAAAGATTGCGATATCAAAGCTGTTAAGACCGGGATGCTGTACAACGCGGAGATCGTGGGGACGGTGGCCGACATCCTAGAGGATCACAACATGCCCCTTATCATCGACCCCGTCATGGTCTCCGGAACCGGCATGTCGCTGTCCGACGACAGCTATGTATCGGCCCTGAAGAAGAAGCTTCTGCCCATGTGCGAGCTGGTGACACCTAACAAACACGAGGCGGAGGTCCTGGCCAAGATGAAGATCAAAACCCAGGATGACCTGATGCTGGCCTGTGAACTCATAGGAAAGCAGGGGTCGTCGGTGCTGATGAAGGGAGGCCACTTCAACACCCCCATCGTCATTGACTACCTGTACCTGTCCTCCGAGTTCACCAAACTGGAGTACCCCAGACTCAGGAAGTCTGGCCATGGCAGCGGATGCGTCCTGTCTTCGTTCATAACGGCCAACATAGCCAAGGGGTTGGACATTGTTAACGCCGTCCTAAAGTCCAGGGAGCTCGTCCAGGAGTCCATCGCCACCCAGTACGTCATAGGCAAAGGTGACGTGGTGGTGAACATTATGGTCAAGCTAAAGGGTGACACTGACAAGTTTCAGGTACTTGACGTCTTGGACGTGGCCGCCACGAGAATAGTCGACACTGTACCCGACGAGCTGGTTCCCAAGAACGGGATGAACATCGCAATGGCCTTGAAGGAGGCCGCTGGGCCAGAGGAGATCGCCGCCATTGACAAGAGAATAACCTTGTACAACGGGATCCTGAGGAAGAATGGCCCCGCCAAGTTCGGCACGGCCGAGGACCTCTCTTACGTGCTTCTGACCGTCATGAAGCACGGTCCCGAGACCCGCTGTATCATGAACATCACCTATAGGGACGACATCATGGACGTCATGGAGGAGGTAGGCATGACCGTTGTCACCGTCGAGATGGGCAGGGACAAATTTTCCGAGACCATCGAGAAGGCTCTTAGGAAAAGCAAGAGGGTCCCTGATGCCATCGTGGGCAAGGGACCCAAGAAGGAAAGGGTCATCTGGCTCTTAGCGAAGGACACCGGCGAGATGCTAGAGAAACTAGAGGAGATCCTCTGACCCTCATCCTTTGAAGATTTAGACGGCGAATCCATCCGGGTCCTCAACGAACCAAAATTCCACGCCGGTCGGGACTAATTAGCCTGATGCACTTCTCATTGAGACTCCTGGTCAGGGCCTCGGCGTCCCCGATTGTGGACCTGATGGACACAGAAAGATATCCACAAGCCCTTTTCCGTCTCTGATAAGCTCCAGGAGTGTCTCCCTGTCTCTTATAAACACTAGGAATGGTTATCGGTGCTCATCATCCTGGTCACCGGCAATTTGAGTCTCGAGTAAAAGTCGATGCTGTGTCCGATATTCGTCACATGCAGGGTCACATGCGCGAATGTCATGCACGGAAATCGCCGTGACGGATTTGGTGATTGCGATTCTCCGGGATTACTCCCGGGAGGTAAAATGGTGGTGTTCAGTTGATTTCTAGGATCTCTATCACAAAGTAGAGGGTCTGATTGTTGGTGTTGGAGGAGGTCTTGTAACTGAAAGTGGAGTCTCCGATTTCAGTGACTTGCCAGGTCTCATCCCCGAGCTGGAGCTCGATCATCTCGACTTCATCCTCGTTTCCGGTGGATTTATATCCCTCGAACCCAACGTCGAAGGTGATTGTCTCTCCGTCCACGGAGGTGACGGCGAACGTAACGGTGACGGAGGATTCCTCGGAATCGTTATCCCCGTCGTCGTAGATGTAGGTATACGTCATTCCAGCTACAGGCATGTGGATCAGCGTGATCATCTGGGTGGTGGAGTCCAGGATAGCCAAGGCGTCCCAACCATAGACCGTCTGGATATAAGTCATGCCGTTACTGAGGTTATAGTCGTAGATGCTTTCGAACTGCATCTGGAACATGGTCTCCAGGATGCTCATCGTCATTCCGGACACGGAGATGTTCTGTTGACCGGTGATGGGTGCCACGTATCCATCCTCTGGGTCGATGATAACCTCAATCCTGTCCCGGACCTTGTGTCCGACGCAGGCTTCCCAGAACTTCTGAAGGACGTTGCTGTTGGTGTCGGCAGAAAAGTTGATCTTGCCGGAGTCGAACTCCATTGCATGCTCGTTGCCGTTAAAATCATAGAATGTTCCGATATAGTTGACGGTGACATCGTCACCGTAAGCGACGAGCGTATTGTCTTCAACCAGATAATGCTCGTTGATGTAGACTCCGAATACCGACACGGCGGCCAGAATAAATACTACAAAACAGACCGCGAATATCGGGTCTCTCTTCTTTTTCTCATCGCCAGACATTTTACCGCTCGTGCGATTATCCATTTGTTATAAAAGTAGTTCGATTAAATAATAAATAAGAACAGACGGAACCTAAGACATACATCGAGGCCTGCCGTCATCCTCTCGGGAGGAGGCTCACCTTATTTTGAATCTGACGCCCATTCCTTTGGCTATCTTCGCACATCTGTCCTCGTCCTTGGGGCTAATGGACTCACCAACGACTGACACAGTGACGCCCGGATCCTTTCCCGACACTCTCTTATGAACTCCAGTACCACCGGGTATGCAGCGTCCCCGAATATAGGATGGCAGATCCCCATGTACGTGTCGGAGTCCGGCGCGTTGAGGCTGACGGACACGAAGTCGATCAGCCCGACCATCTCGGGGATGATGTCCCTACCGTTGACTAGATTCCCAAGGCCGTTAGTGTCTAGCCTTACCGGCTTTCCGAATTCCTCGTGGATCCTTCTAACACATTCCTTTAGGTCATCGAACCTCTCCGTCGGCTCCCCGTATCCGTAGAACACGACCTTCTTCGACCTGGACAGGTCCGCGGAGCGGAACTCTGCCATGATCTCGTCGACGGTGGGCTCCCTCTCGAGCCAGAGACAGTCGGCGTCGTCCAGCCTGGGCGTGGAATTCCTGACACAGAACACGCACCTGCACGGGCACCTGTTGGTCATGTTGATGTAGTAGGTGTTGCCGTAGCGATAAAGGATGCTGCTAATGCCTCTACCAACCACGGGCATTCGTGTTAAACATACCTTTGCTACGCCGTTTCCAATGTTTCTCGCGCCAACTATTAATCTGCGACGGGGCTAACTGGTCTCATGTTTGATCTTTACGTCGTGACGAACCGGAAGCTTTCCGGGGGGCGCACCGACTCTGAAGTTGCCAGAATGGCGTATGAAGGTGGGGCTGATGTAGTCCAGCTTAGGATGAAGAATGCTGACGGCTAGGAGATGCTGACCCAGGCGATGGAGATCCGTGAGGCCGCGGACGAGCTCTGCAAGCTTTTCATCGTGAACGACAGAGTCGACGTGGCCATAGCGTCCGGGGCCGACGGAGTCCATCTCGGGCAGTCAGACCTCCCTGTGGAGGCGGCCAGGGACCTCATGGGTGAGAGCGCCATCATCGGCTTGTCCGTTCACAACGTTGAGGAGGCCGTGGCGGCGGTCGAAGGCGGCGCTGATTACCTCGGTGTGGGAGCCATATTTACTACCTCGACCAAGCCTGACGCGCAGCAGGCTCTGGGTCTGGGCGCCATATACGAGGTCGTGAACGCCGTAGACGTCCCAATCGTGGCGATCGGTGGGATAGACCGCGGGAATATCCAGGATGTGATCAGGGCCGGAGCGGATTCCGCGGCCGTTGTTTCATCGGTGGTCGCTCAAAAGGACCCTAGGGCGGCAGCGCACGAGCTCAGGGACCTCATCCTGAAGGTCAGGCCCCACATCCCTCCGGAGATGTTCTGATATGATTGTGACGGTCAATGGGGACCCAGTGGAGGTGGAGAATGGGGCGACCGTTGAGGACCTTATTTCCATGATGGGTATCCGCTCTAACAGGGCTGCCGTGGAGATCAACGGGGAGATCTGTCCCAGGGCTGTCAGGCATTCCACCATGCTCAGGCAGGGCATGTACATCGAGGTTGTTAGCTTCGTGGGCGGTGGACGATGAGGGAATCTCCGCTTCCGGATGACGTGGTCGGGAGACTCGCCTCCGTCAGAGTCGGCGTGGCCGGCCTCGGCGGCATGGGCTCCCACGTGGCCACCGCGCTAGTGCGTTCCGGGATTGTCCACATGACCGTAGTCGATTTTGACATTGTGGACGGGACCAATCTTTTCAGGCAATGCTATCTTCCCCGGGACGTCGGGTTCTCCAAGGCCGATGCCATCTGCGACGCCCTCATAGAGATAGAGCCCGACGTGGATCTCAGGATAGAAGAGTGCTGCCTTGGCCCCAACAACACATGCAGCGTTTTTTCCGGGTGCGACATAGTCTGCGAGTGCCTAGACTGGGCGGAGGCTAAGGCCATGCTGGTGGAAACCCTTCTCACTGGCTCCAACTGCGTTGTGGTCTCCTGCTCTGGGATGGCCGGCTCCGGCAGCTCCAATGACATTGTCACCATGCATCCTATGAGACGCCTCTACGTCTGTGGCGATGGGATCTCCGACTCCGAGGAGAGTTTCGGGCTCACAGCTGCTAGAGTCATGGTCTGTGCCGGACACATGGCCAATATGGTGCTGAGGATCGCTCTCGGGCACGACAAACCGTAAATTGGCTACATTGATAAAGGTCCGATATCATGTCAGACGATCTTATTATTAGGGGCCGCAGATTCACATCGAGATTCATTTTGGGCTCCGGCAAATTCTCTCTCGACATCACGCGTGCCGTAATCGAGAACGGTGGGGTGGAGATGGCCACCCTCGCAGTGCGCAGGGCAAGCTCCCCCGGCGAAGGTAACATCCTCGACAGCATGCCTGAGGGCATCACCCTCTTGCCTAACACCTCCGGCGCCAGGAACGCCGAGGAGGCAATCCGCATCGCGCACCTGGCTAGGGAGCTGGGTTGTGGGGACTTCGTGAAGATCGAGATTATCCGCGACTCCAAGTACCTCCTGCCGGACAACTGCGAGACGATAAGGGCCGTCCGCACGCTGGCTAACGAAGGCTTTATCCCCATGCCCTACATGATGCCGGATCTTTCCGCTGCCAGATCCATGGCAGACGCGGGCGCCGCAGCAATAATGCCATTGGGCGCCCCGATCGGGTCCAACAAGGGCCTCCTGACTAGGGATTTCATAAAGATAATCGTTGAGGAAATGGACCTCCCGGTGATCGTCGACGCCGGAATCGGCAGACCGTTCCAAGCCTGCGAGGCCATGGAACTGGGCTGCGCGGCGGTCATGGTAAACACCGCTGTGGCAACGGCAAGGGATGCTCCCGCCATGGCCAGGGCGTTCAGGATGGCGATAGAGGCTGGCAGGCTCGCGTACCTATCCGGGCCCGGCAGGATCCTAGAGAACGGAGCAGAGGCATCTAGCCCGCTGACAGGGTTTCTGAAGGAGCGATGACATGGCCAGGAAGCACACAGATGTGGAGGACTACCTCGCCAACATGGAAATACTAGACTCCGATATCATGGACTGCGTTCTGTCTGAGACCAAGCGCTTGGACCCATCCTCCTTTACTGGACGCGACGTCCGCAGAGCGTTAAACGGCGACTGCGGCCCCGAGCAGTTCGCCGCCTTGCTTTCGCCTACCGCCGAACCATTCATAGAGGAGATAGCCACCAGGGCGCTGGACGAAACTCGTAGGCACTTCGGGAACTCGGTCCTGCTGTTTACCCCGCTGTACGTCTCCAACTACTGCTCCAACGAGTGCGTTTACTGTGGGTTCAACCGCAGGAACAGGATTTTAAGGGCCACTCTCGACCTAGATGGTGTGAAGAGAGAACTGAATGCCATAGCGGCCACAGGGCTAAAGGAGGTCCTGATCCTTACCGGCGAATCCCGTGGCAGGTCCGGGCTGGACTATATCGGGGAGTGTGTAAGGTTGGCATCCGAGAGATTCTCCACCGTAGGCGTCGAGGTCTATCCGATGAATACAGACGAGTACGCCCTCTTGCACTCCTGTGGGGCTGACTACGTTACCATTTTTCAGGAGACCTACGATCCGGCGAGGTACGCTGAGCTTCACCTGTCTGGCCCCAAGAGGGTCTTCTCATACAGGTTTGACGCTCAGGAAAGGGCGCTCAAGGGAGGGATGAGGGGCGTAGCTTTCGGCGCACTCCTGGGTTTGAGGAATGACTTCAGGAGAGACGCATTAGCGTGCGGGCTTCATGCGATGTTGCTGCAGCGCGCTTACCCACACGCGGAGATATCCATGTCTTTGCCCAGGCTCAGACCTACAGGAGGCATCCGCAACGAGTCCGCGGTGACGGAGTCGCAGCTGCTCCAGGTCTCCCTCGCCTACCGCATATTCCTCCCCTACGCCGGCCAGACGATATCCACTAGAGAACGCCCAGGCTTCCGCGACGGTATAGTGGGGCTGAGCGCAACAAAGATATCCGCAGGAGTCAGTGTGGGCATAGGTGAGCATAGCAACGAAGTGCACGGGGATAGCCAGTTCGAGATCTCAGATTCGAGGGATTTAGCCGAGGTAATCGACGCCCTACGTCGGAAGGGGCTCCAGCCTGTGATGACGGACTACGTGAGAACATGATAGTAATAACAGCGAGGAACCTTTGCGTGAGGCCGTTCCTAGAGCAGATCGAACTGTTAGTGACTGCTCATCCTGAGATGGTGATCCTGAGGGAGAAGGATCTCTGCCACGACGAACTGCTCTCATTGGCGGCCCAGTGTTTGGACATATGCGAGAGATACAATGTGCCCCTGGCTGTGAACTCCAACATAGAGGTGGCTAGGGAGCTGGATATTCGCAGGATTCACCTGCCCGTGCAATTGATGGCTGAGGCTGACGATCTGGAGGACTTCTCCCTGGTGGGGGCCTCCATCCACTCTGTGAAGCAGGCCAAAGAGGCAGAGGATCTAGGCGCGGATTACATCCTGGCCGGACATGTTTTCCACACCGCCTGTAAGGTCTCCGACCCACGCGGCATACCGTTCCTGGAAGCGATCTGCGAGGTGGTGGATATACCAGTCTACGGCGTCGGCGGCATAACTCCTGATACTTATTCCGATGTGATACGCTGCGGCGCGACCGGAGTGGCCGTGATGTCTTCGGCTATGACCGAGTAGGAACCGGCAGAGCTCGTTAAGCGCTTGTCACTCAGAATCGAGTGAGCTGCCAGAGACGGTTTTTACATCCTCCGAGCGTCCCAATACTATTGCATAATTCGTCGGAATAATTTAGTTCACTCGATCCATTGAATAACGATTTTATGAATTGGTTATTTTAAACTACTTCATAAAAATACATATTATTATTTTTAGATTATATAAAAAATTTCGATAAATATAAATATTAATAGAATCGTACTAAATGTAGTCTGCATCAGTTGCCATGGGCAGACTAAAGTTAAGAAATACCTCATTTTATGCGAATAGTATGGGACGATCACCCTGATAAAATATCAGTATGACAATGAGTACACGTAGCGGATTTTAGAATAAAATAGCCTTGTCGGTAACGGGGTCCGTCGCCGACAAAAAGTGAACAGGGCGCACTCTCCCACCGAGACGAAGACACACACCAACAACAACTCCTACATACACACTATATCTGCGCTAGGGACATCGTGTCCTAG
>CAZIJM010000057.1:0-7975 GCA_964539695.1 uncultured Methanomassiliicoccales archaeon
GAACTGTACGATGGGTGGTATAAGAAGACGACTGGCGGATTAACCGCCAGTCTCCCATTCGGTTGTTTCACAGTATCACCGTTCACAGTCACTGTCGGTGACTATTCTCCGTATTGAACAGTTGTCTATTTGTACTGTCGACTTCCTTTCGCTGCTGTTCACGAAGTCCATGGTTAAAACAGCGATGGTTATGTTTATATATGGAACCCCTATACCACCCTAGATTGGACAAAATAGTGTCCGACCAGACGCATCGGGCAATGCGAATGCAACCCATGTCTGCCCCGTTTCCTTCAGGTTTCTGGGGGCAAATTCGGTGTCACGGTCGGAACATTAAGACGTTCGTCTGATAAAGCGTGAGGTTAGCGAAGAAACCCTCGCAGGTATGTGTAAAATATGCCACAAAGAAGACGTCCCAAGAGAGGATCTAGGGCCTATGGCCCTAGGAAGAGAGCGCAGTCACAGACGCCCAGACTCGACTCGTGGCCAGAGATCAGCGGAACCCCTAAGATCCAGGGCTTTGCCGGCTACAAGGCCGGGATGACCCACACGTTCGTCGTAGATAAGAGGGCCAAAAGCACGACCTCCGGAATGGAGATCCAGGTGCCCGTAACTGTAGTCGAAGTGCCTCCAATAAAGATCGCTGCTGTCAAGTTTTATGAAAATAGCATCATCGGTCTGAAGACTGCCGGTGAGGTCTGGGCTAAAGACCTAGACCCCCTCCTCGATAGACGCCTTTGCGTTCCCAAGAACCACGATGAAGCCACTTTCGCTAGATACGACGGACTGGACATCGAGGATGTCCGTGTCCTCGCCTACACTCAGCCCAAGCTCGTTTCTGGAGTTCCCAAGAAAGTCCCCGACCTTATGGAGCTCAGGATTGGCGGGGGGACCATCGAGGAGAGGGTCGTTTATGCTAAGCAGATCCTCGGAACAGAGGTTAATTTCACCGACTTCGTTGCCGAAGGTGCCCTGACCGACGTCATCGCCGTCACCAAGGGCAAGGGATTCCAGGGTGTTACCAAGCGCTGGGGTGTCAAGCTTCTGTCTCATAGGAACAGCAAGCACCGCCGTGGAATCGGCAACTTGGGCCCCAAGAGGCCTGGATACGTCAGATCTACTGTCCCCGGATCCGGACAGATGGGATACCATCAGAGGACCGAGTTCAACAAGAAGATTATCAAAGTTTGCACCGATGGTTCTGAAGTCACCCCTAGGGGAGGATTCCTCAACTATGGGGAGGTCAGGAACACCTACGTACTGGTCCACGGTTCCGTTCCCGGGCCCACCAAGAGACTTATCAGGTTCAGGGACGCCACCAGGATGCCCAAGAAGGCCGACAACGAGGCTGTCGACGTTACCTATGTTTCGACTGAGTCCAAGCAGGGGGCTTGAGAATGGCACAGACTAATGTTTACTCTATTAAAGGAGGAGTTTCCGGCATCGTGGAGGTACCTACTGCTTTCGAGACCCCTTACAGACCTGACATCATCAAGAAGGCCGTGCTCGCCACGGCAGCCAACAATAGGCAACCTTACGGACCCGCTAATAGGTCTGGAATGAGGCACTCCGTCAGCACTTGGGGCAAGGGAAGGGGAACTGCTCGCGTTCAGAGGGTCCACAACGGAAGGAAAGCAACTGAGTCTCCTAACAACGTTTCCGGTAGGAGGGCCCACCCTCCGCGTCCTGAAAGGAACTGGGCTCAGAAGATCAACAAGAAGGAGTTGAGGATCGCCCGTCAGTCCGCTCTTGCCGCCACCGCTTGCGCTGAGTGCGCCAGGGCCCGCGGCCATCAGTTCAACGACTCCGTGTCCTTCCCCATCGTGGTTGAGGATGAGATGGCCTTCCTAAAGGGCACATCCGAGGTCGTTGAGGTCTTCGAGAAGATCGGGATCAGCTACGACCTCGAACGTGCCAAGGAAGGCCGCAAGATTCGCGCCGGAAGGGGGAAGATGAGGAACAGGAAGTACCGCACACCCGTCTCCGTGCTCATCGTCGTCTCTAACGAGGAAAGGGATGCGCCCATCTTCAAGAGTGCAGCCAACCTTCCTGGAGTCACCATCGAGGAAGTCAGGACTTTGAATACCAGTATCCTTGCCCCCGGTGGTGACGCTGGAAGACTCACGGTCTATACTAAATCTGCCATCGAGGCCATAGGAGGCTGGATACAATGAAGCAAAGCGACGTTCTCATTAGGCCGTACGTCACTGAGAAATCAATGAGCCATATGTCCGGTACGCCTACTCAGAGGTTCAAAGATGGGAACAAGATTGAGTTCATAGTCCATAGGAACGTAGATAAGCAGACAATTAAGATCGTTTTTGAGGAGCGTTTTGAGGTCAAGATCGAGAAAGTCTGGGTGAGGATCCAGAAAGACGGGAAGCACGCTATCATCAAGCTGGCGGAGGGTTACTCCGCAGAGGATGTCGGTTCCAGGGTTGGAGTATTCTGAAGGTGAGTGAACATGGGTAAAAGATTGATCACACAGAGGAGAGGCAGCGGGACATCCCTGTACCGCTCTCCCAGCCACAGGCACGTGGATGATGTGAAGCTTCCGGCTATGTCCGAGGGTACCGCGGTCATCAAGGACCTGATTCAGGCCCCCGGGAGGACATGTCCCTTAGCTGTTCTTGATCTCAACGGAAGGACCGACTACCAGTTAGCCGTCGAGGGTACCAAGGTCAGCCAGACTATTGTCATTGGCGGCACTGACGTTGTCGCCGGGAACATAACCACACTCTCCAAGATTCCCGAGGGTACCGCCGTTCACAATGTAGAAGCCAGGCCTGGGGACGGGGGCAAGTTTGTCAAGACCGCCGGGTCCTCTGGCACCATCGTCTCCAGGGGAGACAAGGTCATGGTCCTGATGCCCTCTGGAGTCATCAAGGAGTTTAACCCCAATTGTCGTGCCGCCATCGGCATCGTGGCCGGAGGGGGAAGGGGTGATAAGCCCCTCGTGAAGGCCGGGAAGAACGTACACACCTTGAGGTCTAGGTCCACAGCGGCTTTCAAGACCAAGGGTGTCGCCATGAACCCGGTGGACCATCCTCACGGTGGCGGAAGCCACGCGCACGTGGGAGGGCCCAACTATCAGAAGAGGACTGCATCGACCGGTCAAAAGGTGGGTTTCCTGCCTCCTAAAAAGAAAGTTAAGAAGTGATTGCAATGGCGAAGAAAATTATTGCAGGATCGGCGAAGGCCTCGAGGAGGAAATCCAGGAAGAAAGCGTCGGCAATCCAAGCGAGAAGGAAAAAGGAGTTCCTCTTTCGCGGACTAACAATGGAAGAGCTCCTCGCCATGCCTTTCGAGGAGTTTCTTGGACTTCTCCCCGCCAGGGCCAGGAGGACCTACGTCCGCGGCCTGAATTATGAGCAGCAACTCCTGTTCGATAAGCTTAAGGCAACTGAGCCCGGAGAGGTTGTCAGAACTCATCGCAGGAACCTCCCCATTATCCCCCAGTTTGTCGGCAAGACCGTCAGCATCTACAATGGAAAAGAATTCAAAGATGTGGAGATCAAGCCTGAGATGATTGGATGCTTCCTCGGCGAATTCGTACTCACCAGGAAGACGCCCCAGCACTCCGGACCTGGAGTCGGTGCGACCAGGTCCTCCAAGTTTATGCCATTGAAATGAGGTGTCTAGTATGGTTTCAGGATACACAGCAGTAGCGGACCCCGACACCACCGCCAAGGCCCTCGGGAAGGAGATGCCTGTCTCCCCCAAATTCGCCCGTGAGGTTGCCAGCATGATCCGTGGAATGAAAGTCGAGATCGCTCAGAGGGCTCTGGAGGAGGTCATAGAGAAGAAGAGGCCTGTCCCCCTGAAGAGATACAATAAGCGCGTTTCCCATAAGGCTGGGATCGGACCCGGAAGGTATCCCGTCAAAGCCGCCAAGGCCATCCTTGGGGTTCTGAATAGCGCAGCATCCAATGCCGAGTACAAGGGACTCGACGTCTCTAACATGGCCATCGCCACGATCTCCGTTTCCAGGGGACGCATCATCCCCGGGCACATGCCCAGAGCCCATGGTCGTGCCACTCAGTGGAACCAAGAGACCGTGAACCTCGAGGTCATCATTCAGGAGGTAGAGTGAAATGGCATCAGAGAGAAAATTCGTAGCTGAGAACATTCGCAGGGTGCTCCTCAAGGAGTACCTGATGAAGGAGGTCAGCCGTGCGGGATTCGGAGGATTGGACGTACAGAGGACTCCCATGGGAACTCGTGTCATCCTCACCACCGAGAGGCCCGGCCTTGTTATCGGAAGGCGCGGACAAACCATCAAGAACTTGACTGCAGTCATCGAAGAGCGCTTTGGCTTCGAGAACCCACAGATCGAGGTCCAGGAGGTTGAGAATGCGAGCCTCAACGCACAGATCATGGCTGAGAAGCTGGCCTTCTCCCTCGAGAGAGGATGGCACTTCCGCAGGGCCGGCCATTCCACTGTCCGCAGGATTATGGACGCTGGCGCCCGCGGTTGCCACGTCATCGTTGCAGGTAAGCTGACCGGGCAAAGGCACAGGACCGAGAAGTTCAAGGAGGGCTACATCAAGTTCTGTGGAGAGCCAAAGGTCAACTTCATCGACCACGGCTACGCCATCGCTAAGCTGAAGATGGGAGTCATCGGGGTCACCGTGGAGATCATGGCCAAAGAGGCTAAGCTCCCCGCCGACATCACTGTTCTCAACAAGATCGAGGCCGCCGCGCTCCTGCCCGATCTGTTCGTCGTCCACGCATCTGAGATGTTTGCCATCGAGGAAGAGGTTCCCGTAGAGGAGGTTCAATGATATGGCCGCACTTAAGACCGCAGACATCAGGAACATGAGCGTTGAGGAGCGTAACCAGAGGCTAAAGGAGCTCCGCGACGAACTGATGCACGAAAGGGGAGTTTCCGCCATGGGCGGTGCTCCTTCCAGTCCCGGCGCCATACGCGCCATCAGGCTGAACATCGCACGCATCCTGACCGTCCAAAAGGAGGAGGAAGAGATCTGATGGCCGAGATCTGCCCAGTATGCGGATTGCCCAAGGAGCTGTGTATGTGCGAGGAGATCGCACGTGAACAGCAGACGGTAAGGATCTCGATTGACAGCCGCAGATACGGCAAGACCGTTACCGTGATCGACGGTATCGATGAGAACGACATCGACATCGGCGATCTTGCAAAGCAGCTGAAGAACAAGTGCGCTGCCGGCGGAACATGCAAGGCTGGACGCATCGAACTCCAGGGGGACCACAAGAAGAGGGTCAAGACTGTCCTGGAGGAAATGGGATTCCGCACCGAGGTCAGATGAGAGACAATCGCTTCGTCAGAACTGAATTCATTGGATTGAACGTGGAAGTGTTGTCTGAGCCATTCTTCGGCATAGACGGCAAGGTGGTCGATGAGACGAAAAACACGTTCACTATTGAATCGGCCGGAACTGAGAGAATGGTACCCAAACCAGGCAATGTGTTCAGGTTCGCATACGAAGGCAGAACCATCGACATCAGAGGATCAGAGATAATGCACCGACCAGAGGACAGAATCAAGAAGGTTAGGTGAAGAAATGACAGCAGAAATCAGAGACATCGGAATCGACGTCGCCTCCCCTGCAATGGAGTGCTCCGACCCCAACTGCCCGTTCCATGGCAGCCTCTCGGTTAGGGGACAGGTCATCAACGGCGTCGTTGCGACGGTCAAGATGAACAAGACCGTCGTCGTTAAGCGCAACTACCTGAAATACCAGCACAAGTACGAGAGATACGAGAAGAGGAGCAATAGGTACTCCGCCCACACCCCTTCGTGCCTCGGCCTGAAGATCGGAGATAGGGTCAAGATCGCTGAGTGCCGCCCTATCTCCAAGACTGTGTCTTTCGTGGTCATCGAGAAGGTGGAGTGAGATGAAGGGAATCGCTGGAAACCAGACTAGGGGTCTGCAGAACGGCTCTAGGCTCACCGTCATCGATAACACCGGAGCCAAGGAAATTGAAATCATTACCGTCCCCGGATACCACGGTGTCGCCAGGAGAGTCCCCTCTGCGGGTGTCGGGGACATCGTTATCGCCTCTGTCAAGAAAGGAACTCCACAGATGAGGAGGCAGATTGTCTTCGCCGTGATTGTCCGCCAGAAGCGTCCAATGAGGAGGCCCGATGGGACTATGGTCTACTTTGAGGATAACGCTGCGGTTATCACCACCGAGACTGGTGAGACCAAGGGAACTGACATCAAGGGACCCGTCGCTAGGGAGGCCGCCGAGAGGTGGCCCCGCGTATCCGCGACTGCGTCCATAATCGTGTGAGGTGAAAGGTATGACAGCAAGCAGTAAAGCGAGGGTTCAGAGGAAGAACCAAGCCAACGCGTCCGCTCACGTTAAGAGGAAGATGCTGTCCGCCCACCTGAGCGATGAGCTCCGCGCCAAGTACAGGGTCCGCACTGCCAGGGTCTGTAAAGGCGATACTGTCGTCATCGTTCGCGGGAACGAGGACATCAGAAACATCGAGGGTAAGGTCCTCAAGGTGTACACGAAGACAGGTCGCGTTTCCATCGAGGGGATCACGATCAACCAGGCCGATGGGACCGCTACTGAGCGTCCCATCCATGCCTCCAACCTCGTGATTACCAAGCTGAATACAGAAGACGCCTGGAGGATGGACTCTTTGTCCAAGAATACGGAGGCTAAAGAATGAGCGACCACATGAAGAGACTGGCAGCACCTAGGACTTGGCCTCTAAAGAGGAAGGTCAGTGTCTGGGTCACCAAGCAGTCCGCCGGTGCCCACAGTATCGAGGACTCTATGTCCGCCGTCACCGTCCTCAGGGATATGGTTGGCACATGCGATACGGCTAAAGAAGCTAAGAGAATCATTGGGAACCGCGAGATGTTCGTCGACGGCAAGGCCGTCAAAAACCCCAAGGCCCCCGTCGGATTCATGGATGTTATCACCATTCCCAAGATGAACCTCAGCTACCGCATGCTCCTCACCGACAAGGGGAAGCTGACACTCGTCCCCATCGATGAGTCTGAGGCCTCATGGGAGTTATGCAAGATCGAGAACAAGACCGTCGTCAAGGACGGTAAAATCCAGCTGAACCTCAGCGGCGGCAGAAACATCGTCATCGACAAGAACGACTACAAGTGTGGGGATACCTTGAAGGTCGCCTTCGGGGGGCAACAGATTCTGGATCACTATCCCATGCAGGACGGGTCTATCGTTTTCATCAACGAGGGCTCCCAGGCCGGCGCCATCAGGACTGTAAAGAGCCTGAAAACCGTCCGCGGGACAGCCTCCAACCTGGTCCTATTCACTGACGGCACTCAGACCGTCGCCAAGAATTGCTTCGTCATCGGCACTCAGACCGCCGCCATCAAGCTTCCGGAGGCTTCCGAATGAACGTCATGAGAAATGTCCATGTGGAAAAGGTCGTCGTCAACATCGGCGTCGGTGAGGCGGGTGAAAGGCTCGTGAAGGCCCAGAAAGTTCTCGAGATGGTCACCGAGCAGAAGTCCATCGAGACCATCTCTAAGACCGTCAATAGGGACCTCGGTATCAGGAAGGGCATGCCTCTTGGGTGCAAGGTCACCCTTCGCGGCGAGACCGCCGAAGACTTCCTGAACCGGGCTCTCTCTATCAGGGAGAGACGCGTTCCCGAGTACTCTTTCGACCAGGAGGGCAACATGTCCTTCGGCATCTCCGATTACACCGACTTCAAGGGTATGAAGTACGACCCCGAGATTGGAATTTTCGGAATGGACATCAGCGTCATCCTGAGGAGGTCCGGGAGCAGGATCACCCAAAGGGCACTCCTGAAGAGGAAAGTTCCCAAGAAGCACCGCGTTGCGCGTGATGAGGCGATCCAGTACATGAAAGACAAATTTGAGGTTGAGGTGGTCCAATGAAGCCCAAGAAGCGGTTTGGAAGATCGGTCGGTTGCTCCCGTTGCGAACGCAGGAGAGGAATCATAAGGAGGTACGGGATGCATCTGTGCCGCCAGTGCTTC
>CAZIJM010000058.1:0-6374 GCA_964539695.1 uncultured Methanomassiliicoccales archaeon
GCCTCCCGACGCAAGGGACGTTCTCCCTAGGAGATCTAGTTCAGAATCTTCTCGCTCATCCCCGAGTAGCTCGAGATCGTAATGTTCAATGTCTGCGTGTCTCTGGGGGTGGGGGGGGGGGAGAGAAAGGTCCGAGGCGGATAGAGATGTTTAGGTTTCGGAGTCGTAGCGGAATGTTACAGACAGGACCTTCCTGCAGATCATATCGTTTAGGAGGAAACCGAATCCGGCAGGCTTTGGGCCGCCCGCTGCCATGACGTACATTGCTCGGAGACAGAGTGTCCACGGAGCTAGAAGCTGTTGAAGTCACCGAAGTATCACAATTTGCAGACCATCGCCCTTTCGAAGTTGCGTCTGTCGCCGCGTCTCTATACGATATAGCGGACCATTGCCTCAAACTTGACCTTTCCTTTCATGACGGGCATCTCGTTTCCAGGGTATTTCCATGTGTCACACGATGTGTCAGTGGCCGAGTGAGGGTTTATACACGCTCCGAGCAAACCCCGAGACCGGATACGTTGGCTTGCGTAGAATATAGAGTCCTCCCTTATATCGGACGAGCGAGATTAACCCTCGTGCAAGACTTCGTAGCCGAAATATCGGAGAGAATTCGCGACATGACCATTCGTGGTGCAGGGAGGATCGCCCGCGCCGGCGCTAATGCCCTGGAGGAGTTCGCCCGCGGATACGCAGGCAACTCGATCGAGGCGTTCAGGACGGACCTGGCCCGGGCAGCAGATATGATACTAGCGTCCCGCCCCACGGCGGTATCTTTATGGAACGGGGTGCACGCCACCATTCGCGGTCTCGACTTCTCTGAATCCGTGGACGCGGCGAGGGAGTTAATCATTCGCAACGCCCGGGAGTTCTGCGATAGGTCTAAGAGGGCAGTGGAGACGATCGCTCGCATCGGTGCTAAGAGGATTGAAGATGGCGACACTGTTATGACTCACTGCAACAGCAGCGCGGCCTTGGGGGTCATAAAGGAGGCCCACCATCGGGGCAGAGAGTTTAGGGTGATCGCCACCGAGTCACGCCCGTGGAGGCAGGGGATCATCACGGTTACGGAGTTAGCCGAGGCCGGTGTGGATGTAACAATGATCATCGACAGTGCGGTCAGATACGTGATGAATGACACGGACAAGGTGTTCGTGGGCGCGGACACTATCACGTCCCATGGCGCGGTCATCAACAAGATCGGGACGTCCCAGCTCGCCTTGGCGGCGCACGAGGCTAGGACGCAATTCTATGTCTGCGGGGAGACCTACAAGTTTTCTCCCATAACGATGTCCGGGGACTTGGTGGAGATCGAGGAGAGGGAGACCGCTGAGGTCGTCGCACCGGGGGAAATCCCGGATTCGGTCAAGATCCTCAATCCCGTATTCGATAGCACGCCGGCGCAGTACATCGACGCCATCATCACAGAGGTCGGGATGATTCCGCCCGCCGTGGTTTATGACATCATGGTGCGCCAGCTGGGCGACGCGGTGTTCTATAAGGAGTGAAAACCATGGAAAGTTATTCTTACCTACATCTCGGCGAGTCTAAGGACCCTGACAGAAACGTAGTCTGCAAGTACAGAGTAACTACAGATCTTCCTATGGAGAGGGCGGCCGAGGCTATCGCGGCGGAGCAGTCTACGGGAACGTGGACCGGCATCTCCACGCTGGACCGTACGATATTCGACCACCTCGGCGCCAGGATCACATCGATCAAGGGTGACTTGGTCACTGTGGAGTTCCCCGCGGAGGACTTCAGCATTGAAATAGGATCAGTGCCCCAAATTCTCAGCGTCATCGCCGGGAACCTGTTCGGCCTAGGGGCTCTCAAGGGAGTCAGACTGGAGGACGTTACATTTCCCAAAAGCATCCTAGAACAGTTCAAGGGGCCTAAGTTCGGAGCGATTGGACTCAGAGAGGCCCTGAACCGTCCGGAGAAGCCCCTGGTGGGAACCATCGTGAAGCCCAAGATCGGGCTGTCCCCCGAGAAAACTGCAGAGTACGTCTATGAAGCTGGCGTCGGGGGGCTCACCAATTCCAAGGACGACGAGACCCTGGTGGACCAAGTGTTTTGCCCGATTGAGGACAGGACGGTGAAAGTCGCGGAAACCCTGGACAGGCTAAAATCTGAGGGGCACCTGATGATGCATGCTATCAACATCAGCACCCGCGGCGATAGAATTGTGGATCTGGCCGAGAAGGTCCAGTTCTGGGGTGCCAGGGAGATCATGGTTGACGTTATAACATGCGGATTCGGGGTTGTCCAGGCGTTGGCCGAGGACCCGTCTATTAAGTTGCCCATCCACGTCCATAGGACCATGCACGGCGCGTTCACCAAGGATCCGCGCCACGGTGTTGCCATGCTGCCCTTAACCAAGCTGGTCAGGATGGTGGGAGGGGACGCGCTCCACATCGGTACCCTTGGCGTTGGCAAGATGACTGGTGGGATGACCGAGAACGACAACCTGAGGGCGTGCCTCGGTACCGACGTTCCGTACAAGGCGGTCATGCCTGTGTGTTCCGGTGGTGTCCATCCCGGACTGGTGGCTGAGATCGTAAAGCACACCGGGACAAACGTCCAGATCCAAGCCGGTGGAGGTGTCGCCGGGCACCCAGGGGGAGTCCGTGCAGGGGGCATGGGTATGAGTCAAGCTGTCGATGCGGCGTTCTTGGGAATACCGGTCGAGGAGTACGCGAAGGACCACAGAGAACTCGCCGTAGCACTAGAGGAGTGGGGATCTAGATGAAGCTGAAGTCAAAGTTGTACGACATAGATATGTCCGAGCCGACTGTCTTGCTGCACGATGACGACTGCAACGAGATCGGCGTCAAGGAGAACGACCGTGTCACCATTACCGGTGTAAGATCCTCCGTGGCCCTGGTCACACGTTCCGACACCCTGGTCGAGAAGGGTGTTGTGATGATGCCTGTGACCATAATGGAGAGGTGCGGGGTTGGCGATAGGGAGGAGGTTAACGTGGTCTACTGCCAGAAACCCGACTCCGTCAGGTCTATCCGGAGGAAGATGGACAAGGAGAAGCTATCCAAGGAGGAGATCGAGACAATAGTGGGGGACATTCTCCACAATAAACTGTCCAAGATTGAGATCTCGGCCTGGCTAACCGCCCTTCACATCAATGGCATGGACATCGAGGAAATCGCCGACTTCACTAGGACGATGGCCGACACCGGTAACATCATCGAGTTCGAGAAGCAACCTGTATTTGACTTTCACAGTCTGGGGGGTGTGCCCGGCAACAAGATCACACCTATCGTTGTCTCTATAGTTGCGGCCGCCGGAATAATGATCCCAAAGCTTTCGTCGAGGGCGATCAGCAGTGCCTGCGGGACCTCCGACTTCGTGGAGACGTTCTGTAACGTAGAACTGAACGCTGACCAACTGAAGAGGATCTCTGAGGAGGTCGGCGGGGTATTTGCATGGGGAGGGTCTATGAACCTGGCCCCGGTGGACGATATGGTGATCAAGGTGGAACACCCCTTGGGCATTAACCCCAGGGCGCAAATGCTTGCATCAATCATGAGCAAGAAGGTGGCGGTCAGCGCTACTCACCTGCTAGTGGACATTCCTACTGGCGTCAGCACTAAAGTGCCAACCATCGAGATGGCTAGGACCAATGCCCGTGATCTCATAGACCTGGGTGAGAAGCTCGGTATGCACGTAGAGTGTGCCATCACGTACGCTGACCAGCCGGTCGGAAACGCGGTCGGACCGAATTTGGAGGCTAGGGAGTGCATTAGGATCCTGGAGGGCAATAAGCACCCCGCTAGCGTCGTAGAGAAGGCTTGCGACTGCGCCGGGATAATCCTGGATATGGCGGGTATACCCAACGGGGCTGCCAGGGCCAGGGAGATCTTGGAGTCTGGAGTCGCCCACGAGAAGTTTCTGGAGATTGTGGCCGCTCAGGGAGGCAACCCGAACCTGAGGTCCGAGGACTTGGTCCCCGGCCAATATTCGGAGGACGTCATTGCCACCAAGTCCGGGTACATCCATTCGATCAATAATAAGGACGTGGTAGCTATCGCCAAGGCCGCGGGAGCGCCCAACGATAAAGGCGCTGGTCTGATGATATATCTTAAGAAGGGCCAGAGAGTGGAAGCCGGTGAGAAGCTGTTTACCATTTACGCCGACAACGAGGCCAAGCTCAGGCGCGCCAAGGAGACGGCAATGAAGTACCCTCCGATGGATATCGAGGGAATGCTCTTGAAGAGGGTCTTCTCCATACCTATGAGGAAATGAGCCGCAGTTTATATTTCACAGTGGATGCCGACCGCGATGCGAACGTCCCGATCCGGGGGAATGCGACGGCCGGGTCCATCGACCGGGGGGAGAGTCCATCTCCCCGCTTTTCGTCCTCCGAGAGGGGGATGTCCATACTGGCAGAGCTCCTAGACGACCTCGGCATCAGAGGCACGTTCTTCATGGAGGGTCGTACGGCGGAGGTCACGGAGTGCTCAGTCCTGGCTGGACACTGTATAGGCCTCCATGGCTATGATCATGAAGACCTCACGGGATTCAAGACTGGAGTCATCCCGGACGTGAAGGAGATTTTGCGCAGGGGATATGACGCGGTCTCAGACCGCTTGTCGAGGCCCATATGCTTCAGGGCGCCGTACATGATGGTCGACGAGAACGTCCTGGATGTCGTGGGCTCATTGGGGATCGCTGCCGACTCTTCATTCTACACCGAAATTGGAGGCCCTACATCCCCCTACACACATCTTGGTATGACCGAGTATCCTGTCCTGAAGGCGAGAGACTCCCGTGGAAAGGTGATCGCGGCATACCTGTGGCCGATGCATGAAGGGAGGCGCCCCCCAGAGGACTACATCGCTATGGGGGAGGAGATGGAAGACCTAGTGCTCGCCGATCACACCTGGCATATGGTCGAGACCAGGGATGGGGGAATCATGAGCGACGACTGGGTCCGTGAGAACACGGACCGCGTCAGGAGGGTTTTGGAGGGAATCCTGGACCTAGGGTTCTCTTCCTCGGTGATCTCCTGAGCGCGTCACCGTCAAAAATATTTGTTTCAATGCCTGAAGTACCCGTGGATCTCATCCATCCTGGAGGCCTGGTCTACGTGGAACTGGCACGTTTCGTCGCAATGTCCGCATTCTGTGCACGCCGAGGTCTTTACGGCCAGATTGGTGTAGTGGTCCACGGCGAGCCTATCGCTGGTCCTGGTAAGGTAGTAGTACTTGTTGATCAGGCCAATGTCCAAGCCCTTCGGGCACGGTTAGCAGTGGTTGCAGATGTATTTCCTCCGACGTCCAGAGAGGCGAAAGAGTCGAGGACCGAGTAGTCCCTCTCCTCGGAAGCAGAGTTCAGGTAGGATAGAGCGTTCCTGAGGTCGTCCATGTTCCTCACACCAAACAGTATGGTCACCACTCCGGGCTTGTTCAAAGCGTACTGGATATATTGAGTCGTTATTTGGGTCCTTTTGAACGGGGAGATTGCGGCGTTTGTCGGTCGTCCCCCGCTGAAGGCCTTTCATGACGGAGATTTCCATGCTCTCGGCCTGGCACCTCCTGTAAAAAATGATCCATCTTGTTTACGTCGTCGAAGGGGAACTTACTCTTCCTGTAGTTATAGGCGGGGTTGATGCTGAACATCATCATCTCCATGATTCTGGAGTCAAGGGCTCTCGTCATCACCTTGGGGGTGTGGGTGGACAGGTCAATGTGGGCACGGTGCCATCATCCCTCAGATTCAGAATATGGTCCACTACTTCGCTACCCCACCCGTCAGACAGGGTGTCGAGGCTGTTGATACAATAGATGAAGCCGTAGTCGATGTAGTCAGTTCCGACCTTTCTCTATTCACCATCCAATTGAGGTCTTAACCTTGTTCAGGTCGTAGACACTTCCGTAAGAATCAGACGCGTAATCAGCTTCAAAGTATATCTGAAGCATGGCTTGTCCGCGTCTGCCTTTGAGCGCCTCGTCGACGACCTTAAATGAGAACGCGTCTGCAGCCGCCATGTCATGTTGTTGACCCCCGCGTCCAAGGCTGTGGATACCATGCAGATGGTTTTCCGGGGGCTGACGGCTCCGTTGGAGCTCGGCCCCAGGCTAATAATTCCGACCTCATCGCCGGTCCTCTTGATCCTCCTGTACAGTACTTCAATCAGCTTCTGGCCCCTAGCTTGGCTGTAAAGTCCTTCATGATCCTAGGGATATCGACTTGCAAGTGGCATACATCAGCGCAGCTCCCGCATTCGACGCAGGAGTAGGGGTGCTTCTCGGGGGGGGGGGGGGGATGGTCATTAGGGGCATGGCGATAACCCCCCCCCCCCCCCCCCCCCCCCCCCCCCCCCCCCCCCCCCCCTGTTGGCTTCCCACTCCGTTGTGGTG